>NZ_LGIW01000017.1 GCF_001275385.1 Exiguobacterium sp. BMC-KP | reverse complement strand
TTTTGTATTCCGTAGAATACGTTTTTGCCTCATCGTTCAGTTTTCAAAGTTCGTCGTGTCGTTTTCAGCGACTTTAATATCATACCAGGTTATCAACTCGATTGTCAACAACTTTTTTGATATTTATTTTTGTGTGTCACGACCATTCGCGGCACAAGAAGTAATATACCATGGCTTTTCGAATCGTACAAGCGTTTTATTAGAAAAACATTTAAAAACTTTTATTTACCCGTTTTTTAACTTGATTATGCTTACGATCTCTTCAAAAAGAACGCTCCGTTCCTTCTATATAGAAAGAACGAAGCTGCTCCATTCATTAATTTTGTTGGTGACGCATCGTTGGGAAGAGTAATACATCACGAATCGATGGTGCGTTCGTCAACAACATGACGAGACGATCAATCCCGATTCCAAGACCGCCTGTTGGTGGCATACCGTATTCGAGTGCTTCAATGAAGTCTGTATCCATTTCATGCGCTTCATCGTTACCTGCTTCTTTTTCGACGAGTTGCGCTTCGAACCGTTCACGTTGATCGATTGGATCGTTCAACTCCGTGAAGGCATTCGCATGTTCACGACGGACGATGAATAATTCAAAGCGATCCGTAAAGCGTGGATCTTCAGGATTCTTCTTCGCTAATGGTGATACTTCAACAGGATGACCATAGACGAATGTTGGTTGAACGAGAGTTTCTTCTACTTTTTGTTCAAAGAATTCATTTAGAATGTGTCCTGTCGTCATATGCGACTGGACTTCTACACCGTGTTCATGCGCGAGTTCTAGAGCACGTTCGTTTGAAATCTGTTCAAAGAAGTCGACACCTGTTGCTTCTTTAACGAGATCAACCATGTGCGCACGTTTCCAACCCACAGATAGATCAATGATGTCTTCTCCGTAAGTGACCTGTGTTGTACCGAGTACTTCTTGCGAAACATGAGCAATCAGGTTCTCTGTTAAGTTCATGATGTCTTTATAGTCAGCATACGCTTCATATAGTTCGATCATCGTAAATTCTGGGTTGTGACGCGTTGAAATTCCTTCATTACGGAACACGCGACCGATTTCGTAGACTTTCTCAAGTCCACCGACGATCAAACGTTTCAAATGGAGTTCGATCGCAATTCGCATGTAAAGCGTCATGTCGAGTGCATTATGATGCGTGATGAACGGACGAGCCGACGCTCCACCCGCGATCGTATGCAACATTGGTGTTTCGACTTCCAAGTATCCTAAGTTATCAAGATATTGACGAATGCCGCGAATGACTTTACTCCGTGCGATGAATGTCTCACGTGATTCTTGGTTCGTAATGAGGTCAAGGTAACGCTGACGATAACGTTGTTCGATATCTTTTAATCCGTGATATTTATCCGGAAGTGGACGTAGTGCTTTTGTTAATAACGTAAATGCTGTGACGTGAACAGAAAGTTCACCAACATTCGTCTTAAACACGTATCCTTGAATTCCGACGATGTCACCTAAGTCACATGTCTTATAAATTTCATAGGCATCTTCCCCAACATCATCTTTACGGACATACAACTGAATTTGACCTTGAACATCCTGAACGTTCGTAAAGCCAACCTTTCCTTTACGGCGCGTCGTCATGACACGACCTGCGATCGCTACTTCCGGTTTCAGTTCAGCCAATTCTTCTTTTGTATGTTCACCAAATGATGCACGAATGCTCGCCGTATCCGTCGAACGTTCAAAACGTGCGCCGAATGGATCGAGACCTTGTTCACGCATGGCGTTCATCTTACCGAGACGCACCTGCATTTGATCGTTCATTTCCATATCCTGACTCACTGTCTTCACTCCTTTTAATAATGGTTCACGACGATTCCCTCGAATAAAAAGCTGCCGGAATGACCGACAGCCCTTTAGAAAACCGATACGCTCATCTTCAATGCAACTAGCGTACCACAAAACAACTCTGTCCGACTATACTTTACCTGTTAGGCATATGCTACGTCTTCTTCGAGCGTTTGTAAGTACTGCTGTAAGAGTTCAACGAGCCCCGCGTGCGTCTCGATATTGAATAACGCATTACGAACACGACCGTTCCCCTTCATTCCTTTCAAGTACCACGCGACATGTGTCCGCATTTCGCGCACTGCGAGTTCTTCTCCTTTTAAAGCGACTAAACGCGTAGCATGTAAAAGACAAATATCGATCTTCTCGCGTGCTGTTGGTTCTGCCGGAAGCGTTCCTGATTCAAGGTACTGGATTGTCTGATACAGCATCCATGGATTCCCGAGTGCTGCCCGTCCGATCATGACACCGTCGACACCAATCTCATCAATCATTCGTTTGGCATCTTGTGGGGTCTGAACATCCCCGTTTCCGATGATTGGGATATTGACCGCTTTTTTCGCTTCACCGATGATGTTCCAGTCTGCGACACCTTCATATTTTTGCGAACGTGTCCGTCCGTGAATGGCAACAGCCTTCGCGCCACCTGCTTCTGCTGCTTTGACGTTATCCACACAATAGATGTGATGACTGTCCCATCCGGTCCGCATCTTGACTGTTACCGGTTTATCGATTGCCTGCGTCACCGCATGGACCATCTCATAGACCTTATCTGGATCAAGCAGCCACTTTGCTCCGGCATCACTTTTCGTGACTTTTGGGACCGGACATCCCATATTGATATCAATGATATCGGCATTTGTGTTCGCCTCGACATATTGCGCGGCTTGAACAAGCGTCTCTTTTGAACCTCCGTAGATTTGAAGACTGAGTGGTTTTTCCCGTTCATCGACATAGAGCATCTGAAGCGTCCGTTCGTTCTCGTACAAGATTCCCTTATCGCTGACCATCTCGGCACAGACAAGTCCTGCACCGAATTCTTTTGCGATCAAACGAAACGCCGGATTACAGACGCCTGCCATCGGTGCCAAGATAACCTGATTTTTTAGTTTGATATCACCAATGTTCCATTCCATTACTGTTCCTCCGCTTCTAAAAGACCACCTAACTGCCGCACACCGTTTCGTTCCGACTCTGGTAACTGCTCATACAGCTGCTCGACACTTTGTCCAAGACCAGGAACGATTTGTTCTGCTGCAAGTTCACGTAATGGTGCAAGCACGAACGCCCGCTCTTGCATCCGCGGATGCGGGACGGTTAATCCTTCTAAATCAATTTGTTCTTCCGCATACAGCAAAATATCTAAGTCGAGCGTCCGCGGTCCATTTTTAAATAGGCGCTTACGTCCTTCAAGCTGTTCGATTTCCTGCAATCGTCCGAGCAATACATCGGCAGCATCCGTCGTTTGAATTGCGACGACCATGTTATAGAATAAATCTTGATTGAGATAACCGACCGGTACTGTTTCATAAATTGATGAAGCTTGAACATCATGCACAGAAGGTAATGCTCTCAGATGCGCAACCGCCGCTCTTAAGTGAGCCGCTTTATCACCGATGTTCGAACCAAGTGCAATATACGCGTACTTCATACATAATCCTCCCGGAGTCGATTGATTTCGACCGCCACATGTTCATAGTGTCCGGCAATCGGCGGATCCGGTTTGATGACTTTAATCGATGCTTCTTCAATCCGTCCGTCTAACGCAAAGACGGCTTTAGCAATACGATCCGCCAAGGCTTCGACGAGTTGGAGCGGTTCTCCTTCGACGACACGTTTCGTCGCTTCATACAATTCGGCGTAATTGACGCTTTTCGTCAAATCATCTGTTCGACCGGCTTCTGCCAATGCAAGTCCGATCGATAAGTCGACATTAAAGCGTTGACCCAGTTTTGTCTCTTCTGCGAATACACCGTGGTATCCATAAAAACGCATCCCGGTGACATGAATTCGATCCATCGTTATTCCCCCTTCGTCGCTGCCAACATGATATCCATCATCTGCGCTGCCCGTTTGACTTCTTTCACGTCATGCACACGCATCCAGTCACACCCTTGTTGAATGCCATAACAGACCGTCGCGATCGTTCCCTCAAGTCGTTCCTCCGTCGGGAGTCCGAGCGCAAGTCCAATCATCGATTTACGGGATGTCCCGAGTAAAACCGGATAACCGAAGTCCGTTACGATCGACAAGTGACGCATCAGATACAGATTTTCCTCATGCGTCTTCATGAAACCGATTCCCGGATCGAGCCAAATGTGTTCTTCTGCGACATTTGCCTGTTTCGCTAACCGAATCGACTCCTCGAGGTCAGCCCGGACTTCCGCGAGCATATCTGTTCCATGTGCCGTCTCTCGGTTATGCATCAAAATGATTGGAACATGATGTCGCGCCGCTACATCGACCATCGAACGATCGCCCCACTTCGAGCCCCACACATCATTAATGATATCTGCTCCTGCCTCAATAGCGGCTTCCGCGACGACCGGTTTATACGTATCAATTGAAACGAGCACATTCAATTCCCGTTTGATCCGCTTGATTACCGGTATGACACGTGCGAGTTCTTCTTCAATCGATACGAACGCAGCACCCGGACGCGTTGATTCTCCACCAACATCGATCGCATCCGCTCCGTCCGCAACCAGCTGACGTGCTTGGCGCACCGCTTGCTCGACATCCACATATTGTCCACCGTCTGAAAAGGAGTCCGGTGTTACGTTTAAAATACCCATGATGTAGGTCATCGTTGTTCCCTCCTTGTTGTCACATGTTCAACGGATTGATCAAACAGCGTCATGATCTGCGCATATCCTGTTCCATTAATTCCGGGGAAGGGGCGTCCATCGAGTGACGAGATTGCGACCGCTTCCTGAACAGAATTTGTATAAATGATCTCATCTGCTTCTTCGAGTTGCGGTAAATAAGCGAGACGTTCTTCGACTGGTAGGTGTTGCATCAAAAACTGACGGGTAATCCCATTCAGCGCTCCTGTCTCAAGCGCTGACGTATACCATGTGCTCCCGTAACGCCAAAAGATATTCGATGTAATTCCTTCGCACACATGACCTTCTTTCGTTAAGAACAACCCTTCCGCTTCTGGATTGAACAGCTGACGTTTCGCTACTAAATTATTCATGTAATGATGTGACTTCAAACGATATGTCGTCTCGGGCGTACTCCGCGGTAAACGAATCGTTTCGAGTGCACGTTCTGCTCGCTTTCGTGGAGCGATCGGTTTCGCATAGATCAATACGGTCGGTGTGTCGTAAGGGTCAATTGATAACCCAATCTCACGCGGACCAGCCGAGACATTCAAACGGATATAGAGGTCATTCGCCTCGTACACTTTATATAAATCCTGGATCGCTTGCCGTAACGCTTCTCGATCGTATGGTAGTTGGATCCCGAGCGCGATACAACTCATTCGTAAACGGTCGATATGATCATCGAATAAAAACGGATGACCGTTATAGGTCCGAAACGTCTCAAATACACCCATGCCATAGACGTATCCGTGATCGAGTGGTGAGATTCTTACCTCTTCTTCTCGTTTAATGGTTCCGTCATGCCAGAGATACATAATGCGTCAACTCCAAGAAATTTTTTAACATCTGTTTGCCGTCTCGCGTCAAAATTGCTTCTGGATGAAACTGCACACCGTGAATCGGTAACGTCCGGTGACGAAGTGCCATGATTTCGCCGCCTGCTTCTGCCGTCACTTCGAGCACTTCCGGAAACGTCTCACGTTCAATGACGAGTGAATGATAACGTGTCACCGGTGTTGCTTGTGGGATTTGTTCAAACATCCTTTGTCCGTCATGCGTAAGCGATGAGACTTTCCCGTGCATCAATTCCTTCGCTCGAATGACTTTCCCACCAAATACTTGTCCGATTGCTTGATGACCTAAGCAGACTCCTAAAATCGGTATCTTCCCAGCAAAGTAAGCAATCGCTTCTAAACTAATCCCTGCTTCATTCGGTGTACACGGACCGGGCGAGATAACGAGGTGATCAGGACGTAGCGCTTCGATTTCTTCAAGCGTAATCGCGTCGTTGCGAAACACACGAATGTCTTGTCCGAGTTCACCGAAATACTGGACTAAGTTATACGTAAATGAATCATAGTTATCAATCAGTACAATCATTGTGTTCCCTCCGCCGTTTCTTTGGTTACCCATAATGCTTTTGCCTTACTAAGTGACTCCTCATATTCACGTGCCGCATCGGAATCCGTAACGACTCCAGCACCCGCTTGGACATACGCCATCCCGTCTTTTGCAACGAGCGTTCGAATCAAGATGTTAAAGATGACATCATCTGCCCAGCTGATGAAACCAAGTGATCCAGTATAGATACCGCGTCTGACCGGTTCTAGTTCCTCGATGATTTCCATCGTCCGGATTTTTGGTGCTCCGGTGATCGTTCCACCTGGGAACATCGCAGCGAGCACTTGACTTCCGGAATGTTCCGGCGCCACTTGTCCTCTGACGTTCGATACGATGTGCTGCACATGGGAGTATTTCTCGATCACCATCAGCTCATCGACATGAACCGTACCATAACGACTGACACGCCCTAAATCATTTCGCTCTAAATCAACGAGCATCACATGCTCTGCCCGTTCTTTTTCGTTATCGAGTAAAGTTTTGGCAAGCCGTAAATCCTCTGCTTCATCCTTCCCTCGCGGACGTGTTCCGGCAATCGGTCGCGTCGACAGTTCGTCACCGATTTTTTCGACAAGCAATTCTGGCGATGCCGACACGAGTGTTAAATCCTCGTCAGCAAAGTAACCCATATAGGGTGAAGGATTGACCTGTCGTAATACATCATAGAGATGTTCCGGTGTCGTCCCGAGCGGTTCTTGTTGACGGACGGACAAATTGACTTGGAAGACGTCACCGTCCTCAATATACGATTTAATCCGGTGTGCGGCTGTCATGAACGCTTCCTGTCCGAAAGCTCGTTCCCGCTCACCTGATGAACCGGTCGCAGCAAACTGAGGCGCTCCTGTCTCAATACACCAACGCGTGATTTCTGTTTCAAGGACATGCACTGCTTCTTCTGCTGAATCACGTGTCACGGCAACGAACAATTGCTTCGTCTCCTCATCAAACACAGCGACTTCATCGTACCAATAGAACGATAAATCCGGCGTCTGAAGATCATCTACTGCCTGCACGGGTAACTTCTCTAAATAACGGACGGCATCATAACTCACGTATCCGGCAAATCCACCAAAGAACGGTGGCATCCCGGCAGGTCGAACAGATTCACGTTCGACTCGGAGCTGTTCGAGGACATCAAATGGATTCGCAATCGATGTTTCGACTTTTCCATCTGTCTCGATCGTCGTTATCCCGTCCTTCGTACGAATGTATCCGACAGGACGGATGGCGGCCATCGTATAGCTTCCGATCCGACCACTTTCAAGCCAGACATGTCCGGTTGTTCCAGTCGTCTGCTCAACGTAGCGATTATAGAATTGTTCTTTTGTCCATGGTATTGCTTTATATTTCGTCTGTCGCATGCGCGTCCCCCACTTCACACTATTCTGCTCTCATTATACGCAAAAAAGTACACGGAAGCCGAATGACTTCCGTGTACGTACTGTTGATTATTTTGATTGATCTGCTTCTTCCTCGACTTGATACAGTGGTGTACTTAAGTACCGTTCACCGTTCGAAGGAATGATCGCGAGGACATTTTTTCCTTTTCCAAGGCGTTTTGCTGTCTTGAGCGCTGCCGCAATCGCAGCACCTGACGAGATACCACCTAAGACACCGTTCGTCTTCGCTGCTCGACGTGCGTGCTCGAATGCTTCTTCTGTCGTGATTTGCTCGACACCATCATAAATGTCTGTATCGAGAATCGACGGTACGAATCCAGCACCGATTCCTTGCAATTTATGCGGTCCTGGTTTACCACCAGATAAGACGGGTGAATCCGTTGGTTCGACGGCAATGATTTCGATTCCTTTGAAAGCATCGCGTAACACTTTCCCAGCACCCGTGATTGTTCCACCTGTTCCGATACCCGCGATGAACGCATCGAGTTGCATGCCTTCGAACGCTTCGACGATTTCAGGACCTGTCGTTTTTTCGTGAACGACTGGATTGGCACCGTTATTGAACTGTTGTGGCATGAAGTAACCATGCTCTTCCGCTTCCGCTGTCGCGCGAGCAATCGCACCCTTCATCCCTTCAGGTCCTGGTGTCAGAATCAATTCTGCACCATAGGCGCGAAGCAACGTCCGGCGCTCCATGCTCATCGTTTCAGGCATGACGAGGATGGCGCGATACCCTTTCGCCGAAGCGACCATCGCAAGCCCAATTCCTGTGTTACCACTCGTCGGCTCGATGATCGTGTCGCCTTCTTTGAGTTGACCCGCTTCTTCTGCTGCCTCGATCATTGATAAGGCGATCCGGTCTTTTACGCTCGACCCCGGATTCATGTACTCCAGTTTCAGATAAACATCTGCATCCTCAGGACCCGTTAGATGATGTAACTTGACGATCGGCGTTCGACCGACTAAATCTAGTACTGAATTCGCAATACGCATGACCATTCCTCCTCATTAGTGAACCGCTTGAATTCCAAGTAATCCGATAGACTAATTATCAGCGGATTGGATGAAATCTGTCAATCAAAGCGTTTGACTTCCGGCTTTTTTCCATCTTTTGTCTGGCGTTCGACCGCTTCTTGAATCAACCGATCAATCGTCTGCTTCTCCTGCTCCGTGCGCATCGTCTGATAAACCATCGCTCGCGTGATCTTTTCATCACCGACTTCGGCAACGACATCCTCAAGCGGACCACCGATACTATCCTGAACGATTTTAGGAGAATCGACTTTCGGGAGCTCACCCATGAAGGCGTAAGCACCGGTCATGAAATTCGTCAACATTAAGATGAAGATCAACATCCACAAGTACTTAGGTTGTACATTCCCCATATCAGATCCCTCTTATGCTCTTTCGAGTGATTTTTCGCGAAGTTCCTCTAATTCTGGAACATCATAGTGATAATGTTCTGAACAGAAGTGACAAACAGCTTCCGCGCCACCATCTTCATCAATCATTGCTTGGATCTCATCTGGACCGAGTGCGATGATCGCTGTCGCTAACTTTTCGCGGTCACACGTACATTCGAACGAGACCGGAATCGTATCGAGGTGCTCATAGTCACCGAGAACGAGTTCGAGCATCTCTTCTGGTGTTTTTTCCTCACCGACAAGAATTGAGATTGGTTTAAGGGCTGCGACACGTTTTTCAAGCGCTGAAATCGTCTCTTCCGATGCACCTGGCATCAACTGAACAATCAACCCACCTGCTGCGATGACCGATTCGTCTTCTGGATAAACCAGTACACCTGCTCCAACGACCGATGGACTTTGTTCCGATACAGCGAAGTAATACGTGAAGTCTTCACTGATCTCACCTGTTTGAATCGGTGACTGACCACCGACGAAGTCACGTAGTCCAAGGTCTTTAATGACAGAAATGTTTCCGCGACCGACTGCTTCACCGACTTTTAATTTCGTCAGACCGTCTGCATTGACGTACGTATCCATCTCGACTCGTGGACGACTGACGTAGCCACGAACGACACCTTTTGCGTCGGCATCAACGATGATCTTCCCGATTGGTCCATCGCCTTCCACTTTCAACGTGACACGTGTATCGCCTTTTTGCATCGTACCCATCATTGCGCCGATTGTCAGTGTCCGACCGAGTGCTGCTGTAACGACCGGTGTCGTTTGGTGGCGGAGTTGTGCTTCATAAACCGTTTTTGTTGAACGGATCGCAAACGCACGGACTTCACCGTTGAAGCCTAACGCCCGTACTAAATAATCATCTTTTAATTGTGCTAATAATTCTTCACGTTTCATCTTGATTCCCTCACTTATTTCGTTCGTAGATAATCCGTAATCCATCTAACGTCAAGAATGGATCGACGACTTCAATCATCGTGGATTCCTCGCTAATTAATCGGGCTAAACCACCAGTCGCAATGACCTTCGCTTCACCCATTTCATCTTTCATCCGGTGGACGAGTCCGTCTACCTGTGCCACGTATCCAAAATACGTGCCCGACTGCATCGCATGGATCGTATTCCGTCCAATTGCTGACTGTGGCTTCGCAATTTCGATTCGTGGTAATTTTGCTGCCTTATTATAGAGTGCCTCGGTAGCAACCATCACACCTGGTGAGATGATGCCACCGTAATACCGTTTTTGTGCATCGATGTAACAATACGTCGTTGCTGTTCCGAAATCGACGATGATCATCGGTCCCTCGTATTTCGCTGTCGCCGCTACTGCATTGACGATTCGATCGGCCCCCACTTCACGTGGATTGTCGACTTTTAAATCAAGTCCTGTCTTAATTCCTGGTCCGATCAAGAATGGACGACGTTTGAAGTAACGCACACACATGTTTTCGAGTGGAAACACGACGGGGGGTACGACAGATGATAACACGATTCCCTCAACTTCTTCCACGTTTAGCTCTGCGTCGCGGAACAACGCCTTGACGAGCATACCGTATTCGTCCGTCGTACGTGTCCGGTCTGTCGCAATCCGCCAATGCTCAATCAACTCTTGTCCTTGATAGACACCTAAGACGATATTCGTATTTCCGACATCGATGACTAAAATCATTTGCTTATTTCCCCGCTTCTTCTCGATTTTCATTCTTTTCTCCATTCCAATTCTGCACGATAGGAATGATATACGTTGTGATTATACCATGCTCGTATAGCCACACCTACAGATGTGTATTCACCCATTCTGCAACAAAAAAGAACGGATTCGATGGTTATCGAATCCGTTCCCTTCGGATTACACTTGATCGTCGCGGCGCGGCGTATCTGGTGTATCCGTATCTACATTTTTTCCTTCATCAACGACTGAGCCCATTTGCGTTGGAGACTGTGTCGGTTGATCAACAGTTACATCTGTCGATTCCGGTGCTTTCTCTTCTGCTTTTGGAGTCGTTGCTTCTGGTTCATGTTTTTTGTATTCGCCTGTCTCTAAGAGATGGTGAATTTGTTTTTGATCGAGTGTTTCAACTTCAAGCAACGTCGTTGCAATCAAGTCGAGCTGATCGCGTTTCTCAGTCAGGATATCTTTCGCTTTTTGGTAACAGCGATTGATGATCGCTTGGATTTCCGTATCGATCTCGTGTGCAATCGCATCCGAGTAGTTCTGTTCGTTTTGGAAATCACGGCCGAGGAAGACGTTACCACTTTGACCTGATCCGAATTGAAGGGGTCCGAGTTTTTCACTCATCCCGAACTCCATGACCATTTTCCGTGCAAGACCTGTCGCACGTTGGAAGTCATTGCTTGCCCCAGTCGAGACTTCTCCGAAGACGATGTCCTCTGCAACACGACCACCGAGCAATCCAGTAATCTTGTCTTCGAGTTCCGGCTTCGTCATGAAGTAACGATCTTCTTTTGGCAACATGACGACATATCCACCCGCGTTACCGCGAGGAACGATTGTTACTTTGTGTACTTCATCCGCATCGTCGAGCGTGACACCGATAATCGTATGTCCTGCTTCGTGCCATGCGACAATCTTTTTCTCTTTCGGCGAGATGATCCGGCTCTTCTTCGCTGGTCCAGCGATAACACGGTCAATCGCTTCTTCGAGATCAACGATCGATACTTTATCACGGTCTGACCGAGCCGCAACAAGTGCTGCTTCGTTCAGAAGGTTTTCAAGATCCGCACCTGAGAATCCAGGTGTCCGTTGTGCGATAGCTTTTAAATCAACTGTCGAATCGAGCGGTTTATTCCGCGCGTGAACTTTCAAGACTGCTTCACGACCGACAACATCTGGACGGTCAACCGTGATTTGACGGTCAAAACGACCTGGACGGAGTAACGCAGGGTCAAGAATATCAGCACGGTTCGTTGCTGCGATCATGATGATGCCTTCGTTTTCACTGAATCCATCCATCTCAACGAGAAGTTGGTTCAATGTCTGCTCACGCTCATCGTGTCCACCACCGAGACCTGCGCCCCGTTGACGACCGACAGCATCGATTTCATCGATGAAGATGATACATGGTGCATTTTTCTTCGCGTTTTCGAACAAGTCACGGACACGTGATGCCCCGACACCAACGAACATCTCAACGAAGTCAGAACCTGAAATCGAGAAGAATGGTACGCCAGCTTCACCAGCTGCGGCACGCGCAAGCAACGTTTTACCTGTACCTGGAGGACCTACGAGGAGGACCCCTTTCGGAATACGGGCACCGAGTTTTGCGAATTTACGTGGATCTTTCAAGAATTCGACGACTTCGACGAGCTCTTGTTTCTCTTCGTCTGCACCGGCTACATCATCAAACGTAATCTTTTTCTTCTCTGTATCATAGAGGCGTGCCTTCGATTTACCGAAGTTCATGACGCGACCGCCACCACCGCCACCTTGCGCTTGATTAATCAAGAAGAAGAAGAGGATGAAGATGATGATGAATGGAACGATCGTCGTTAGCAGCGCGATCCAACCACCATTCGTTTCTGCTGCCTTAAAGTCCATTTTGACTCCTTGGCTTTTGAGTTGCGTGTAGAGATCCGTTAATTCTGTATCAACAGCCGGTACGACCGTCTCATACGTCGAATCTTTTTCACGCAAATCTCCTGTCACATTATACGTCTGCCCTTCATATTGGAAGGTAGCCGTCTTGATTTCACCTTTTTCAACAGACTCGACAAACTGTGTGTAATTGATTTCTTTGCTTTTGTTCACTGGACTCTGCAAGTATTGCAGAAACAAGATCAAAGCTAGAAAAATGACCCCAAACACGAGGGTATTCTTCACTGCTCGGTTCATCTTATGCCTCCTCTCCGCATCCATCTCGTTTTTCTAATGGATGAATACGAATCCTGGCGCGACAGGGCGCGCTTTGTAATTGGTTTCATCTTATCATGGGACAGACGAGATTAAAAATAATTAGCCACCGTAGACTGCAGGTTTTAAGACACCTACATACGGAAGGTTACGGTACTTCTCTTCGTAATCCAAACCATAACCGACAACGAATTCGTGTGGAATGACGAAGCCACTGTAATCTGCGTGCAAGTCATTCTTCCGTCCTGTCGGTTTGTCGAGCAATGTCACGATTTTAACGGACTTCGCTTTCCGGTACTTGAAGAGGTCTACGAGGTAACCAAGCGTCAATCCGCTGTCGATGATATCTTCGACAATCAAGATGTCGCGTCCTTCTACTGATGTGTTCAAATCTTTTTCAATCTTGACTTCACCTGTTGATGTTGTCCCACCGTGATACGTCGAAACGTCCATGAAGTCCATTTCAAGGTGCATATCCATCTTTTTGACAAGATCGGACATGAAAGGCATTGCACCTTTTAAGACACACACAAGCAACGGAAAACGATCGTGATAATCCGCTGTTAATTCGCCGGCGAGTTCGCCCACTTTATTTTGGATCTCTTCTTCTGAAATCAGTACTTTTTCCATATCGTTCATCAAGGTCATGCTAGGTATTCCTCCTCCATAATAAACACTACATTACCATTCTATCATTAAATAAGATTTTGCGAGGAGTTCAAATGACCCGAATATTGCAATTCGATGTCCAATGACGGCTAAAGTCACTCCATTTGCATCGACGACGACCGGCACTTGTTCCCGGAGATAACGTGGAACCTTCGCATCAATCAGAATTCGACTGACTTTTTTGGAACCAACAGCAAGTTGAATCCGATCTCCCGGACGTGGCGGACGTACCGTCAACGGAAACGCAATCGCGTCCAGTGGAATCCCGTGTGTTCCAATTGAGAAGCGAAGCATTTGTTCACCATAATGATACGTTCCCAAATTCTCCCCTACTTGAAACGGTAAATCGTCATTCATTGACCGCATCACACGATCTTGCATCAAAAAGCCATATGCACGTCGCATCCTCCAGTTTCCATAATACACTTCGTCCGAGCCCTTATCCACCCGAAGCCATGTAACAAAGTGACGAATCGTTTCGGAAGAAAACGTTTCACCCGTTAACGTCGGCAAGACGAGCCGTTGTAAATCCGTCGGCAATTCTAAAATCCGTGCTACCGGAATTCCGTTCTCTTCTTTGCACCGATCGAGGTAAATGGAAACGAATGTCGCCTGTTCGCGCATGATTTCCTGTCGCGCAAGTGCTGCAGCTGCTGTTGCCTGTTCAAAACCAGGACGAATGTCTCGCAACGGCGGAAGAATCGTATGCCGAATTTGATTTCGTAAATAGGTCGTTTCTGCATTTGATGCATCCTCTCGCCACGATACCTCATGTTGCCATGCATAATCGAGTAATGCTTGCTTCGATTCATGTAGTAACGGTCGATGTAACCAGCCGTCACCAAACGGACGAATGGCGGGAATGCCATCAATTTGCGCCTCTCCTCGAACGAGCTGAACTAGTAGCGTTTCGATTTGATCATCTTGATGATGGGCGAGAACAAGACGCGAGCGTCCTGTTTCTTCCATGATTCGCTCAAAAAACGCATACCGTGCTTCACGACAAGCTGCTTGCGAGCTCTTTCGTCCTGCCCAGTCTAAACGCGTCATGAAAAACGAAATCTTTCGAGTCGCTGCCCAGTCTTTGATAAAACGTGCTTCTTCGTCGGATGCTTCTCGTAATCCGTGGTGCACATGCGCAATCGCAATGTCGTACCCGTCTCGGTACAACCGATCGACGAGTACCATCGAGTCACATCCCCCAGACACTCCGACTAGGAGCGGTTCGAACGGCACACCTTCCATAACGACTTCACCCCTTTCCATTAAAACCTAAAAAAAGCTATCTCTATATAATAGAGATAGCTTTTTGAGAATGACCCGTACGGGATTCGAACCCGTGTTACCGCCGTGAAAGGGCGGTGTCTTAACCGCTTGACCAACGGGCCAAAAAAATATGGTAGCGGCGGAGGGAGTCGAACCCACGACCTCACGGGTATGAACCGTACGCTCTAGCCAGCTGAGCTACACCGCCATATTTTTAACTCGTGCGTCTTAAGCACATTTTCTATAATACGGGCAGGTCAAATGAAAGTCAACGCTTTTTATAAAAATAATTTCAAAAAAATAAAAGATGGAATGAACGGCGTCATTCCATCTCTATTCTTATAAAGAACAGGTCAGCAAGTTATTGACGTTTTGCGCCGCGTCCGCCACGTTTTGAATCCGTTTGACGTTTCAATGTAGCAAGACGATCTTCACTATCTTTCAGGAAACTAGACATCAACGTATCGAACGATTGTTCTTTGCGCGGTGGTGGTGTGTTACGGCCACCTTTGTTGAAGCCTCCACGGTTACCGCCTCCACGTGGTCCTTTGTTATCGAACGAACGTGGTCCGCGATCTTGTCCTGCTGGACGTGGTCCACGGTCAAACTGACGTGCCGGACGTGGGCGTTCACCTTCTGGACGATCGACGGCTTTTTTGATGGAAAGACCAATCTTACCATCGTTTTCAACACTTAAGACTTTAACGGTGATTTCTTGACCGACCGTTAATACATCATTGATGTCCTTAACATAAGAATCTGCCACTTCACTGATGTGAACAAGACCAGTTTTCCCTGTTGGTAACTCAACGAACGCTCCGAAATTCGTGATGCCTGTTACTTTCCCTTGCACTTTGCTGCCTACTTCAATCGACATAAATTGTATTGCTCCTTTTTAGTTGATTCGTTTCTTATTATACGAGTGATTCATTCTTTTTTCAATCAATCGGCAACCTTCAATTAGTCTTCAGGTGAAAAGTAGAAGATCGTTTCCCCTTTTTTCGAATAGAGCAACTCACTTCGAGCTAGGTTCGCCACATATTCTTTATCATTGAGACGACTGATTTCTTCTTTCAGACGAGCCGTTTCTTTTTTCGCTTTTGTCTGCTCTTGTTCAGCTACTTGAAATGACTGCTTTTGTTCTGCGATCAATTGCCGTTTTTCCATGTATGACCACCCCATGAGGGAAAAGATGAGCAAAAAGACGGTCAGACACAGGAAAAAGCGATTTTTGAGACGTCGACGGTTTTCGATGGCATTCTGACTCAATTGCTTCTTGCGGTCATTGAGCGGCTTGATCTTTGGCGTAGGACGCCCCGATTCGAGCGGTGTTGGCATATCATCCCTCCTCTTTCTGAGTGGTCATCCCTGACACTCTTAGTATACTTCCTTTTTCCGGTAAATCACATCGATTCTTCGGAATTCACCTTTTCTTCACGGATGATCTCATACATATCAGATGCTTCTTCTTTTTTCGCATGTTCTTTAATGCTCGATATAGCAACTGTGACGATCTTATTTCCGAACCGTATCGTCATCTCATCACCTGCTGCTACGGTACTACTTGCTTTTGCTACATTACCGTTGATCGTAATACGCCCTTGATCGGCGACTTCTTTCGCAAGCGTCCGTCGTTTGATCAGACGCGACACTTTTAAAAATTTATCAAGTCTCATGACTGTTCCTCCTGCTTCGCTTGATGCCAGAGTAAATCTTGTTCTTCAAGCGTCATCTCAACGAGCGGTCGATCCGCTAGTTGTTCCATCCGTGTAAAACGGCGAATGAATTTATCGTTCGTTCGTTGTAATCCCTCTTCTGCCGATAGACCGAGGTATTTTCCGACGAGTGCCATCGAAAACAGGACGTCTCCGAATTCTCCGAGTCGTTCTTCTAGTGCTGCTTCTTTCAATTCACGTAACTCTTCGATCACTTTTTCAAGTGCCCCCTCGACGTCTTCCCACTCAAAACCGACTTTCGCCACTTTCTTTTGAATAGCTTCTGCCCGCATCAAAGCAGGTGCTCCTTTTGTCACACCATCAAGCAAGAAAGTCCGCTCTGGTTTTTCTTGCGCTTTGATGTCTTGCCAGTTCGAAACGACATCTTCTGAAGAATCGACAGTCGTTTCCCCGAAAACATGCGGATGACGACGAATCATCTTATCACTGACGCTTCCGATGACGTCTCGAATATCAAAATAACCTTCATCTAAACCAATTTGTGCGTGGAGCATGACCTGTAAGAGGACATCTCCTAGCTCTTCTATCATTAAATTATCGTCCTGAAGGTCGATGGCTTCCAGTAATTCGTAAGATTCTTCGATTAAATGCCGTTTTAAGGACTCATGAGTTTGCTCTTGATCCCACGGACACCCACCTTCGCCACGTAAACGAGCGATAATCTCTTTTAAGGTCGAGAAGTCGCGATTCAACGTCTGCTCATCCGTAACCGGTGGTACATAGACCGTCGTTAAGTTACTGAGCGTCGTCACATGATCGAGTTCATACAACGGTACGTTTTGAACGGTTTGCTGACTTGTACCTGCTGCTGTGACAAGAGTGACCAAATGTTCATCCGGATACCGTTCCATCAACTGGACCTTTAAATCACCTGCGACAAGCGCATCATAGACTTGTCCAATCAGCAGATGTTGACGAATCTGTGCTTCATCAACGGCAAACGCTGTTGCATCAAGTAACTGGAATCCTTCAATCGGATCCACGCCAAGGGCTGCGAACATCGGATCGAGAAAACTTTGTCCCCCTACGACATCGACATTGTCTGTCCGTTGTAACAACTGTTGCACGGTACTCTCAGCGACTAATGGATGTCCTGGAACGGCGTAGATGATGTCCGTCGTTTCAGAAAGGTAAAGCAATTCCTCGACGATTTCTGTGTATACATCTTCAAACCGACTATGTCGTTCGTAAACCGAGTCAAATGATGTAAAGTTCATTCCCTCTGCTGCGAGTTCTGAAACGACCGGATGATCCATTGTCCGTAAATAGACAGGTTGTGTCGTATTTTTTAATAATCGATAGATGCCGAATGGCAATTGTTCCAGTTCGCCGACGCCAAGGCCGACGATCGTAATTCGGTGTGTCATATGCTCCTCCTACGTTGGTACATCTGATATAACTTATCTCCTAAAGGCAATAACGCCCACTCTTGTGCTGTTAATGTCCGGACGCGTAACGCCATACTGCCGTAAATGATGGCACCACCGACGACAAGGACGCCGACTTCGAGTGCCGCACCGATTCGTGTCTCAAGCTCAAATAGCTGAAAGAACGTTTCGATCAGATACAGAAACACACTCATGGCAAGCACAGGTAAGATCAGTCGGCGATAAAATGTGTTTCCTGCTGATACGCGACCGAACTTCCGATTCAATAAAATCCACTGAGCCGCCGCCATGACGGCAAAACCGCCAAATGTCGCCATACCCGCCCCGATCATACCATATCGGGGAATGAAATAGAGATTCAGAGCGAGCTTCGCCCCTAATCCGACAAGAACACCGACGAGCGCATATTTTTCGGCATCGACTGACTGCAGACAAGAGACAATCATCATCGCGATCGAAGCAGCAAATGACGTCGCTGCGAGCCAAATCAACCCTACTGTTCCTTCGTCATTTTGATATAACGCAATATTGAGCGGACGCATCACACCCATTAAACCGATCGTCGCTGCAGCGGCAATCAACAGACCGGAACGGAGCAGCGTTTCCAATTGTTGACGCATCATCCGTGGATCATGCTTTCGATATGCGGTCGATAAGGACGGAACGCTCGCAAGACTCATTGATGTCGCAAATAAAATCGCAAATTGCAATAATGGGTATCCACGATCGAGGACCCCTTTTTCGATTTTCGTCTCCGTCGTATTGCCAAGTAGATTGACGAACGTCAACCCGTCGATCAATTGCATCAACAATAAGGCAAGTGACGCGATACTAACTGCCACACCGCTTGTCACGAGCACCTTACCGACCCGTCGTACGTGAACACTTGAAAACACAGGACGACCGATCTTTCCTTTCGCAAAACGCAATAAAACGAATAACGAAACCACACTGCCGCCGATCGCCGTTAAATGAGCACTCGCACCAATCCAGTAAGGATCTGCCTGCATCGAGACACCGATATAGGTCACGAGCAACATCAGTCCGACGCGAACGGCATTTTCAGAGACTTGGGATACGGCAGTCGGTCGCATCTCAAGATCTGCTTGAAACATGCCTCGTAGAACGGCAATCACGGGCAGTAAGTAAAACGTACACGTCACTGCACGCAAGGGAACGACGAGTTTGTTATCCCCAAACCATCCGGCAAGTGTCGGGGCGATCCACCAACCAAGCACCCCGAAAAAGACGGTCATGGCAAGTAAGACATAAAAAATCGACCAGAGAACTTCTCGTTTCTCATCTGGGTGGTGAAGCGTCAATTTCGCCACGATGACAGGCAGCGCATAAATGCCGAGCGCTGCCGCAATCGCAAATAACGGATAGACGGTCTGATAGACATACAGTCCAAAGTCACCGGCAAGATTCTGATACGGAATCCGGTAAAAGAAGCTGAGTAATTTCGAGATATAACTAGAGATCGCAAGTAATGCTGCGCCTTGGGCAATCGTTCGTTTATTCATCGCGCGACGAGCCGGCGATCAAGTTCCGCCAGTAATTGTTCTGCCTGCATCGTCATCTGTTGCGTCGACTGTTTGTTGCGGTTCAGAGTTAAGACGAGTTTCTGCTCTTGTTGTCCCATACCTAGACCACGTCCCAGTGGAACGGTCCATTTAACGAAGTCTGCCACATCGAGTTGTTGTGTTGATTGGAGTGACAAGACGATTTCGATTTTCGGTTCGGTTTGTTTAACACGCTCGACACGTGCCCGTTCAGCGAAAATACGCATTCGTGTCAACTGGATCAAACGCGCGACTTCATCTGGGAACTCACCGAAACGTTCGAGCATTTCCGTTTCGAGTTGTTCGAGACTATCAACGGTATCCACATATTTCAAACGTTTGTAGAACTCGATTTTTAGCTCGGAGTCCGTCATGTAGTGTGATGGAATATAGGCATCAAGGCTGAACGTGAACTCAGGAACGAATTTCTGAACGCGTTTTTTACCTTTCATCCGTTCTTTCCGCTCTTCGACTGCTTCTGCAAGCATCTGTGAATAGAGATCGAAACCAACAGAATCGATGAATCCAGATTGTTGCGAACCGAGTAAGTTCCCAGCACCACGAATCGATAAGTCACGCATTGCGATTTTAAAGCCGCTACCGAGCTCCGTAAACTCCTTTATCGCCTGCAGACGACTTTCTGCAACTTCCGTCAATCGTTTTTGCGGACGGTACGTAAAGTATGAGTAGGCGACGCGACTTGATCGACCGACACGACCACGTAATTGATAAAGCTGCGATAAGCCCATTTGATCAGCGTCATGAACGATCAACGTATTGACGTTCGGGATATCAATTCCTGTCTCAATGATCGTCGTACTGACAAGGACGTCGGCATCTCCTTCGAAGAAGGCGATTAGCTGACTTTCGAGTTCGGTTTCCGTCATTCGACCGTGAGCCGTGACAATCCGCGCTTCCGGGACGAGTGCGCGAATCTCTTCTGCCTTTCGCTCGATGCCTTCGACACGGTTATACAGGAAGAATGCTTGTCCACCACGCCCGAGTTCCCGTTCGAGTGCTTCCCGCATGACGATCCCGTCGTATTCCATGACATACGTCTGGACCGGGTAACGGTTTTCAGGTGGTGTCTCAAGAACCGAAAGATCGCGAATCCCGATCATCGACATGTGCAATGTCCGCGGAATCGGTGTTGCTGTCAACGTCAAGACGTCGACGTTCGTCTTCAACTGTTTCAGACGTTCTTTGTGTTTAACTCCGAATCGCTGCTCTTCATCAATGATTAACAAACCGATATCAGCGAACTGGACGTCTTTTGACAGCACACGGTGTGTCCCGACGACGACATCGATTGTTCCCTCTTTTAATCCTTGTTTCGTCGCTTTTAATTCTGCTGGCGAACGGAACCGGCTCATGACCGACACACGAATCGGCCATTCACTGAATCGCTCAAGCATCGTTTCATAGTGCTGTTGCGCAAGAACGGTCGTCGGTACGAGCAACGCGACTTGTTTTCCAGACATGACTGCTTTAAAGGCTGCACGAATCGCTACTTCTGTTTTCCCGTACCCGACGTCGCCACACAAGAGACGATCCATCGGACGCGGACGTTCCATATCTTTCTTGATCTCAGCGATCGAGCGCAATTGATCGACCGTTTCCTCGTACGGGAACGAAGCTTCAAACGCCTGCATGTTATCATCGTCCTCTGGGAACGCAAAACCGACGGCCGCTTCACGAGCCGCATAGAGCTTAATCAACTCATCGGCGATATCTTCGACCGATTTTTGAACCTTCGCTTTGACCTTTTTCCATTCCGTCCCGCCGAGTTTATAGATCTTCGGCTCTTTTCCTTCAGCCCCGACATACTTTTGAATCAAGTCGATTTGGTCGACAGGGACATACAAGGAGTCCTCTCCCGCATAAACGAGATGGAGATAATCCTGATGATTACCGGCTACATCAATCGTCTTGATACCATGGTATCGACCAATCCCGTGATGAATATGGACGACGTAATCACCCGTCTTCAATTCCTGGTAACTCTTGATCCGTTCAGCATTCGTCAGCTTCGTCGTCTGCTTCCGGCGGCGCGCTGGTTGTTTGAAGACTTCCTCTTCCGTGATGACGACGAGACGTGCATTCGTCATTTCAAATCCACCATGAATTCCGCCAATTAGGATCGCGGGTTGACCACGGGTGATGCCTTCTTTCGTTACGATCGAGGCTTCAACCCCATAATCAGATAACGTTTGGCGCATCCGCTCGGCACGTTCCCGGTTACTCGCTAAGAAGACCATCCACATATCGGCACGGCGATACCGTTCGACTTCTTGCTTCAAGCGTTCCATCTGACCATGGAATGGTGCAATTGGTTTGATACTGAAATGGATTGCTGCACTTTCCGGTACACCGCTCCGGCGTGTCGGTAGCAGCGAGAGATACAATAACGGTTGCCCTTCAAAGACATGTGCCATTGGAACCGACAGGACATAATCACTGACGCTTTGGCCGCGTTCAATGAGCGATGCCATCCATTCCGCTTCTTCTGCATCCTGAACTTCTGCCGCTTCTTCAACACGTGCGACTTCATCGACGATCAAGACACTGCCCGTCACGTCTTGACGTAAGGTCGACGTGTAGAGGATTGGTGCATACTTCGCAAACTGCTTCGGTTGATCGCCGTTTTCTAACAACTCGACGTCATAGGCGATTCCTTCTTCGAGTGCCGCAAGGACTTCCGTACTTTGGACGCGCTCTTTCGTTGCTTCATAGAGACGACGGACTTTTTCACCCGCGTCCTTCAACTGATCCTTCGTCGCAAAGTGTTCAGCTGCTGGCATCAAACACGCTTCTGCGACGACACCAAGCGAGCGTTGGGTCTCCGCATCGAATGTATAGATTGAATCGACTTCCTCATCAAATAGGTCGAGCCGGTACGGACGTTCGACTGTGAGTGGATAGATATCGATGATACTTCCGCGAACAGCAAATTCACCTGGTGTCGTCACGGTCGCTGTCCGTTCATATCCAGCATCGACTAAGTCTTGGACGAAGTCTGGAATCGATAAGATATCGCCCGGTTTCACTTGTTTGACGTGTGATAAGAACGTCTGTGCATCCGGAACGTATCGACGTAAACCAACGAGCGGAATGATCAGGATTCCATCGTCCGTCGTCAACAAGCGATGCCGTGTCTCGATCCGCGTTGCCCGTAATTCCGGACTTGCCCCGTAGGAGAGTTCCGCCGCTAACGTCTCGTCGACCGGATACAGCATGACGTCTTCTTCTGGTACGAGTTCAATCAAATCATCGTATAACTTCTGTGCTTGGAACATATTATGCGTCACGAGCACGAATCGACGTTTCGTCTCCTGATAAATACCGGCGACGAACAGTGCTTTTCCACTATTCATCAAACCAGTAATCAACTGTGCATTGACACCATCTCGGAAGCGTTCCCGAACCGTCTTGATTTCAGGAATCGCTAGTAAAAGTTCTTGTAATTGTTTCATCTTCTTCCTCCTAAAACACGACAGCAAAAACGCTTTGGAACCCCAAAGCGTTGCGTTCAGTTATACCGATTCATCAAAGCAAGAAACGGTGTGTCTATGAAGTCCGTCGCTACATCGACAGACGCATTGAGTACATGTTGCAAGCTTCCTTGTTCCGCCTTCGAAAAATTCATCAATACCCAGTCGATGACTTGGATTGGTGCCGGTGGTCGACCGACGCCGAGTTTGAGACGCTTGATTTCCTGTGTACCAAGATGCTGGATTAACGACTTGACGCCGTTATGACCACCAGCACTACCTTTTGAACGTAAGCGTAGTTTCTCAAGTGGTAGATCTAAATCATCATAGATGACGAGAACATCTTCTACCGCAATTTTATAAAAATCAAGCAACGGTCGAACCGCTTCACCTGATAAGTTCATATACGTCAATGGCTTCACGAGTACGACACGCTCTCCGTTTATCATTCCCGTTCCGAAGAGGGCCTTAAACTTCGATTCTGAGAGCTTGATCCCGTGCTTCTCTGCTAAAGCATCAATCGCAAGAAAACCGATGTTGTGGCGTGTATTTGCATACTTTGCCCCGGGATTTCCTAATCCGACGATACATTTCATATCGATTCCTCATTTCTATTAAAAAAGTAAACGAACAAGGGTCCGATTTCAATAAACCGGACCACGTCGTTCGTATGCATCAATCAATCAGCTGAAGAGCGGGCTGATTGATTTCTGTTCGTGTACACGGATGATTGCTTCTGCAAGCAAGCGTGCCACAGAGATTTGTTTGATTTTACTTGCACATTCGCGTTGCGTCAAATCGATCGTGTTCAAGACAACAAGTTCTTCGATTGCTGAGTTCTCGATCCGTTCCATTGCTGGACCCGAAAGAACAGGGTGTGTACAACATGCATAGACTTGTTTCGCTCCGTTTTCGATCAAAGCGTTCGCTGCAAGTGTAATCGTACCTGCTGTATCGATGATGTCATCAATGATGATGGCAATCTTGCCATCGACTTGACCAACGATGTTCATGACTTCTGCGACGTTCGGTTTCGGACGGCGTTTGTCGATGATCGCGATTGGTGCTTTTAATTGTTCTGCTAATTTACGTGCCCGTGTGACACCGCCATGGTCTGGAGAAACGATGACGAGTTCGTTTGGATCGATGTTCTTTTTCTCGAAGTATGAAGCGAGAAGCGGTACACCCATCAACTGATCTACTGGAATATCGAAGAACCCTTGGATTTGTGCTGCATGGAGATCCATCGTCACGACGCGTGTCGCCCCTGCTACTTCAAGCAAGTTCGCAACGAGTTTCGCCGTGATTGGCTCACGTGAACGTGCTTTGCGGTCTTGACGCGCATAACCGTAATACGGGATGACGACGTTGATTGTCCGTGCAGACGCCCGTTTCAGTGCATCGATCATGATGAGAAGTTCCATCAGGTTTTCGTTGACTGGTTGGCTTGTCGATTGAATGATGTAAATATCATCCCCTCGAACACTTTCTTCGATGTTCATCGAAATTTCGCCATCACTGAAGTGTTTGACTGAACTTTCGCTCACCGGGATTCCGATGACTTTAGCGATTTCCTCTGCCAATGGTTTGTTCGAGTTGAGTGCGAAAATACGAATTTCATGTTCTAAGACAGTAGACATGTGTAGGTGGCCTCCATTTGTTTGGGTTTAGACGAGTAGAGCGACAAGTAATGAATTAACGATAATCAGGTTTCGTCGTTTGACGTTCCCGTGCGATCGCGAGACCGTTTTCCGGTACATCATCTGTGACGGTTGATCCGGCAGCAACAAGGGCATTCTTGCCGACCGTGACCGGTGCGATCAAGTTGACGTTACAGCCAATAAAGGCATCGTCCTCAATGATCGTCTGGAATTTATTTTTCCCATCGTAATTGACCGTGATTGATCCACAACCAAGATTGACGTTGTCGCCGATCGTTGCATCTCCGACATAGCTCAAGTGTGCTGATTTGCTACCTTCGCCAAACGTTGATTTCTTGATCTCAACAAAGTTTCCAACGCGTGTGTTTGCACCAAGTACTGCTTGTTGACGTAAATGCGCGAATGGACCGACTTGCGCCGTCGGACCGATCTTGCTATCCGTGACAACTGATTGACGAACAATTGCGCCATCAGCCACTTCACTATCGCGGATATCCGAGTTCGGACCAATCGTACATTCTGAACCAATGACGGTGTGACCAAGTAACTGTGTACCCGGATAGAGAACGGTATCTGAACCAATCGTAACGTCCGGTCCGATATACGTCGAAGATGGATCAACGAAAGTGACACCTTGACGCATCCAGTACTCATTCGTCCGCTTACGCATTGACGTTTCCGCTTGCGCCAGTGCGACGCGGTCGTTAACACCGATTGTCTCTTCAAACGTAGGTGCCGCATAAGCTGCAATTGTTTCGCCTGCTGCTTTTGCAAGTTCGATCACATCTGGTAAGTAATACTCACCTTGTGCGTTGTCATTCTTAACCTGTTTCAGCGTCGCGAACAGCATTTCGTTATCAAATACGTACGTGCCTGTATTGATTTCTCGAATCGCGAGTTCTTCTGCATTCGCATCCTTATGCTCGACGATTTTCGAGACGTTTCCATCTTCACCACGAACAATTCGTCCGTAACCAGTTGGATCGTCAGCAAGTGCCGTCAAAACAGTCACTTTTGCGTTTGTCTCCGTATGATGTTGAAGCAATGAAGCCAGTGTCTCACTCGTCAAGAGTGGTGTATCGCCACAGACGACGAGAGTTGCTCCTTGTTCGTTCCCAAGTACGGGTTCTGCCATTTGAACAGCATGACCTGTGCCTAGCTGCTCACTTTGAAGTGCGTATTCCACCGATGTGCCAAGCACTTCTTTGACGGATTCTGCACCATGACCGACGATGACGACCTGTCGCTTGACGCCGAGCGTCGCTAATTGATCGACGACGTGCTGTACCATAGGTTTCCCAGCGACTGGGTGAAGTACTTTGTAAAGCTTCGATTTCATCCGAGTTCCTTTACCCGCTGCTAGAATTACCGCGAAATGATTCATCCTTGTCGCTCCTCCACGTAAATTAGTGTTGATTTCGTTCTGAAATAGTACACTCGTTCCAACTATAACGAAAATAGCATCGTTATTCAATGATGGGACAGAACGGAGAAGAGGAAAAAACGCGAAAAAAGACAGCTTTTCCCAAGAAGAGAAAACCTGTCTTTTTTCTTATACGTGATCTGTCGTTTGGACAGAAGAGACTTCGTATCCAATGCCTTCTTCTTGATCCTCACGGGCCGCATAGGCTTCGAGTACTGAATCTTCGACCTTTTTTCGCATTAATGCATTGATTGGATGAGCGACATCCCGGAAGATACCTTCTTGCGTTCGTTTGCTTGGCATGGCAACGAAAAGACCGCTGTTCCCTTCGATAACACGCAAATCATGTACCACGAATTCGTGGTCGAGCGTAATAGAGGCAAGTGCTTTCATTCGACCCTCTGCCACGACGCGACGAATTTTAACGTCCGTAACGTTCATTTTGTCCGCACCCCTTTAACCGTTGTCACAACTCTTCGTTGTCTACTTCTACTTACGGCTTAAAACAAATAAAGGTTTAGTCTTTCCCAATCTTTTTACGCATAATTTCCAAAAGTTTGATAATTACAGTATAGTTACAATCCATGCGACTGTCAATTTCAGGTAGTCTCGACTTCTGAGAAGTAATGGTCTACGTTGCCACGCTTGACCTGAATTTGACCAAGATCAACGTCGACGTCTGCTAATTTCATTAAGCTGACATATTCATTGACCATCTTTTTCTCAGCACCTTCTGCCTCGATCAAGACACCAACGCCTGCGACTTTTGCTTCAAACTCGCTCAAGAGACTCATCATCCCGCGAATCGTTCCGCCGGCTTTCATGAAATCATCAATCAATAAAACATTCGCTCCACGAGGTAAGCTCCGACGTGCCAGTGCCATCGTCCGGATCGCTTTTGAAGAACCCGAGACATAGTTGATACTGACCGTTGAACCTTCCGTGACGCGACTATCCGAACGCACGATGACGAACGGCACACCAAGTTGCTCTGCGACTGCATAAGCAAGCGGAATCCCTTTCGTTGCAATCGTCATGACGACATCAACTTTCTTTTGACTGAAGACAGACGCAAATACTTGCCCCATCTGTTTGACCATCTTCGGGTCCCCGAGTAAGTCTGTCAAATAGAGATATCCTCCCGGTAACAGTCGATCCGGACGTGCAACACGTTCACATAGATCGTCAATGAACGGTAACGCCTTTTTACTGCTCCACGTCGGGATGAACATGACGCCACCTGCAGCACCTGGAACAGTGACAAGGCGCCCCGTTCCCTCATGTTCTAACATCTCACTGACAATATCTAAATCTTCACTAATTGAAGATTTCGCCGATTTATAGCGCTCTGCAAAAATCGTCAATGAGACGAGATGATGGGGATGGTCAAGCAAGTACCGTGTCATGTCAACCAACCGACCACTTCTCCGAATTTTCATTTGTTTAGTTCCACCTCTCCGTAATTCCGAATATTCAATAGTGAATATATCATTTTCATACGGATATTATCAATGGTTTTCGCCTAAAAGACGAACGACGTAGACTTCATTACAAAAGCCTCGTAATCCATTATAGAGACGTTGTGCCCGATTCTCGTGTTCTGTCAGAGCAAAGACGGTTGGACCACTTCCGCTCATTAAGACACCTTCTGCACCACAACTTGCCATGAACTCCTTGATTTGCTCGACTTCCGGGTGCATCGGTAACGTAACCGATTCAAGAACGTTACCGAGTGATTGACAGATCGCTTGGAAATCTTGTTCTTTCACGGCGTCAATCATCGCTTCGACGTTCGGACGTTTTGCTGTGTTCAGGTCAAGCGCTCCGTAGACATCGGCTGTCGAAACACCGATCGTCGGTTTTGCGAGAACGACCCAGCATGGCGGTGGCGAGACAAGTTTCTCAAGTTTTTCGCCGCGACCGGTTGCGATCGCCGTTCCACCCATGACACAAAATGGCACATCGGATCCAACCGCTGCACCAACCTCCGCCAACTCTTCAAGTGTCAAGCCGAGTTGCCACAAATCGTTTAAGCCGCGTAACGTTGCTGCTGCATCACTTGATCCACCAGCTAGTCCGGCTGCGACCGGAATATGTTTTTCTAAGAAAATCTCGACCCCTGTCTTGACGTCATATTTTTCTTTTAGAATCGCCGCTGCTTTATAAGCAAGATTACGTTCATCATTCGGGACATAGGCGTGTTGGGCATTCATCCGAATTTCTCCTGACGGAAGCTCCGTCAACTCGAGACGGTCTGCCAAATCGACTGTCGTCATCACCATATGTACATCATGATAGCCGTCCGGGCGCTTTGCCGTCGCATCCAGGACTAGGTTGATTTTGGCCGGAGCCTTTACAATAATCGTCATCGTGCCGTTCCTCCTCTAGTTCGTTTCCTGTAGGAATTGTATCAACCTTTCCACAAAAAAAGAAGCGAACATTTTGTCCGCTTCGGAAGGTAAGTTTACGAATTCGCAAATTCGATTTGTACGGAGTCTGTTAGCACGTCGGCGTAGCTATAAGAAACTCGCTCGACATTGTGGCGCTCTGCGTCTAGCTTGACTACAAACACCGAAGGATACGTCTCAACGAGCGTTCCGATTCGGGTTACGACCTTTTTACGACCGCCGCTTGCTTTTAGCGTCAGTCTTTCACCAACATGTGTTTCGAAAACATGTCTGATTTCGTTCAACGTCTTTGGCATACGCTTCACCTCACTAATATTTATTATAGCATATTAAATAAATATTAGAAAGGGGAAATATTATATCTGTTCTAATCGTATCCGTCAACGTTTTTTAATTGGCAAAAGTGCATCCGCTAACTGTGCGAATTCCTGCAGGCTGAGCGTTTCTCCACGGCGACGTGGTTCAATTCCAGCTTCTAGTAATGCTTCTTCGACAGCCGCTTTTTCCGTCTTCCCGAAGTGCGTCGTCAAATTGTTCAAAATCGTTTTCCGACGTTGTGCAAAACTTGCTCGGACGATCTCAAAGAAGAGAGCCTCATCTTGTGTCTGTACCGCTGGCTCTTTTCGAATGTTCAAACGGATGACAGCCGAGTCGACATTCGGTGCTGGAATGAAGACTTGTTTTGGAACCGTAAAGCAGACTTCAGCTTCCGCATAGTACTGGATCGCAATCGACAAAGAACCGTATGCTTTCGTTCCAGGTTTTGCTCCAATCCGTTCAGCGACTTCCTTTTGAATCATCATGACAAGCGTCCGAAACGGTGCTTTCGCTTCGAGAATCCGCATGATGATTGGTGTCGTGACGTAATACGGGAGGTTCGCCACAACGGCAATATCAGTAATGCCTTCTTGCGTAAACTCCTCAGCAACGATCGTCGAAAGATCGAGTTCGAGGGCATCACCATGAATGACCTTCGTATGGGGATACGGTGAAAGCGTATCGTCAAGAATCGGTAACAACCGCTGATCGATTTCAAGAGCAACGACTTTTTTCGCCTGTTTCGCCGATTGTTCCGTCAACGATCCAATTCCCGGTCCGATCTCGAGTACGCCGCTATCAGGTGTTAACCCAGCTGCTCCAACAATATTTCCTAATACATTTAAATCGATTAAAAAGTTTTGCCCTAACGATTTTTTAAACGAAAAGCCATGTTTCGCTAAAATTTCTTTCGTCCGGTGCAATGTAGCAATGTCTTTCAAACTTCTTCCTCCTCTAGTTGTTTCAGAGCGGCTTCCCATTCTGCGCGCGTAATCCGGATTGATGCGACGCGCTTCACGAGTTGTTTCGCATTCGGTTCACCAATTGCAAGAATCTGACCGAGACGACGACGACGGATCGAGGCTGCTGGTCCACCAATCAGGTCAGCTGCTAAGATCATCTCACGTGTCACTTCCGCAACCGGTGCTTCTTCCGTCTCATAGACAGCAGCAAGCGCCTCTTCAATCGCAGCTGGTGAGGCATGTTCGACACCGATTTTCCCTCGTTTATCCTTTGCTTGAGCACGGGGAAGATAGGCATGTTTACAACCTGGCACGCGTTCATTGATCCGCGCACGGATGCGGTCTCCCGGAAAATCAGGATCCGTGAAAATAATGACACCACGACGTTCGAGTGCTTTCTCGATCCGTTGCATCGTCTGTTCATTAACGGCTGAGCCGTTCGTTTCAATTGTATCGACATCAAAGACTTCTTGTAATCGTGTCGTATCATCCCGTCCTTCGACGACAATGACTTCTTTTAAGCGTTTCCGCATGATCTCTCCACCTTCTTCAAACACTCTCGTAATTGTACCTGTTTCCACGAAAAAAACAAGGAAGCGTCACGTGTCCGCTTCCGTTGCACCAGGAATGACCCAGACTTGTAGTTGTTTTCGACCAAACGTCTTCGCTTTTTGTTCACCATCGACTAAAACGTCAATCTTATTGCCTTTAATGGCTCCACCTGTATCAAGGGCAATTGCTAGACCAATTCCTTCGACGTAGACCTTCGTTCCAAGTGGAATGACTTTCGGATCAACCGCGATGATCGGCAATCCTTGATATGAAATCGTATCGGTCACGTCATATCCTGTCGCTGTCAACGCACGACCATCGTACAAACGACTACCGTTTGAAGCTGGGTCGTTCGTATACGCTGTTGCTTCGACCATCAAACTCTTCGCACTTGAAAAATCAAGGTCCGCATCCGCTTTTGGTGTTTCAGTTAGTGGATTCGTCGCTTGCTCTTCGTTAAAGACAGGTGCTTCGGTAGATTTCTCGACTGGTTTTGTCCCCACTTTGACGACTTGTTTGACGGGTGTCTGTGTCACTTGATCACCAATCAGCTTTTTCTCTTTACTGAGACCGTCAGCGAGCGTCAATTGATACTTCTTCGTTCGGACACCTGGACGACCAGATGTCGTCACCAGTTGCTCGCCTTCCGGTAGAGTCGGGTCTTCCACCTCTTCAATCTCAAACGGGACGAGTTGATCCTGAGTCAATGTCGCACGTCGGGTCGTATTAACTGTGATCATCGTTCCTTCTGTTACACGAGTGTCCGGATCCGGTGCAACTCGGTCTTCCTTTTGGAGCCGAACGCCTTCCCGTGCTAATAATTCCCGGACTGACGTCTCATACGTATAGATTTGTCGTGCTTTTCCACCGACGACGAGATCAACGGGAAACGCTTCCCGGTACCGAACTGTCATTCCGTTCGTTAAGACAGCGTCAGATGACGGATAGATATCATCGGTATCTGCTTTCTTGATACCTCGTTCCGCAAGCAAATCCTTCACTTGGCGTGCTTGCGTTCGAACGCGACGTGACTCTCCGTACCCCATGATCAGTGTGATTTCTTTTGCCCGCTGAATGACGATTAGTCGTTTTTTCGGCAAATCGGCACTAAGCGCCGGTTCAATCACATCATTGTCCCGCGTCGTAATGCCAGCTTCTTCGAGCGCGCCATAAACGGAATTGGCTGTCGTTTCAATTTGCTGTTCTCGCCCATCAATCAAGACAGTCACGGTTTGCGGATGATCCATCATTCCGTAGATGAGTGCTGCAATAAATAATAGGCTGAATCCAATTGTTGTGAATGTCAGAGAACGCATCATGGCAAACGGAAGACTCGTTTTGCATTTTCAGTCGTTGCTGCTTCGACGTCGGCGTACATCATGCCACGTAGTTGGGCAATCTCTTCTGCGACGAATCGCACGTAGGCCGGCTCGTTACGTTTGCCACGGTGTGGTGTTGGTGTCAGGTAAGGACAATCCGTTTCAACGAGTAAACGATCGAGCGGTACTTCTTGGGCAACACGTTTTGGCATCTTCGCGTTTTTGAACGTAACAGGTCCACCAAGTGAAATGTAGAAGTTCATCGCCAGGCAACGCGGTAATAATTCAGCACTCATACTGTAGCTATGCAAAATACCACCGACTTCTTTTGCATCCTCTTCTTCGAGAATTCGTAATGTATCTTCCGTCGCTTCCCGGTTATGGATGACGATTGGCTTCTTTTTCTGCTTCGCAAGACGGATCTGCTTCCGGAAAGCTTCCTGCTGTACATCCTTCGGCGACGTATCCCAGTGATAGTCGAGACCGATTTCTCCAAGTGCGACGACTTTTTCATGGTCCATCAACCGTTCAACCTTTTGATAGGCTTCTTCATCAAAGTCAATCGAATCGACGGGATGCCAACCGATGACTGCATAGAGATCGTCATACGCTTCGACGAGTTCCATCGCACGATCAATCGTCTTATGGTCGAATCCAACGACAATCATCGGTGAAACACCGTTCGCGCGTGCTCGCTCGATTGTTTCATGGACATCGTCTGCAAATTGGTCTGCATTTAAATGGGTGTGTGTATCGATTAACATATCTATTCGACTCCTTCTTTAAAAAAATGCCTGTGACATGAAGTCCACAGGCATCGGTTTTATTTTACACTTGCGCCGTTTGCCATCGTTGATGGAACCGTCGCGAGTTCAAGTTTTCCTGCCTTTTCAGCAGCAAGGACCATTCCTTGTGAGAGTTCGCCACGTAACGTGACCGGTTTTAAGTTCGCCACGACAATGACCTTCCGTCCGACTAAATCTTCTGGCTCATACCACTGTGCGATACCTGAAACGATTTGGCGTGTTTCTTTGCCCATATCGACTTGTAACTTCAGTAGTTTTTTCGCCTTCTTGATTTTTTCAGCCGTCACAACTTCACCGACACGTAATTCGATTTGGTCAAAGACATCAATCGTCGTTTCTGGACGAACGTCTTCATCCGCCTCTTCAACTTCTTCTTCCTCGACACGCGCAGCAGAAGCTTGACGCATCATATCAACGATTGCTTCGACTTCTTCTTTAACGTCAAGACGCGGGAAGATCGGTGTAGCTGTACCGACTTTTGTTCCCGGTGTGATATCTGCGAACTTCTCAAGAGCTGCCCAGTCCATCGCTTGTCCTGAGAGACCGAGTTGCGTAAAGATTTCTTTTGGCGAACGCGTCATGAACGGTTGTAACATGATTGCGACGTGACGCAGGACGCCGACGAGATGCACCATGACCGAACCGAGTTCGACCGTTTTCGTTTCGTCTTTTGCAAGAACCCACGGTTGTGTCTCATCGATATATTTGTTTGCGCGGCTGATCAATTGCCAAATGTTCGACAGAACGACAGAGAATTCCATATGTTCCATCGATGCTTCGACTTTCGTGACTGTTTCTTTCGCAAGATCCGAGAGCGTCGCATCAAACGGTGTCACGTTGCCTGTATAAGCAGGGATCTCACCGTCAAAGTATTTCGTGACCATCGCGATTGTCCGGTTGAGTAAGTTCCCGAGATCGTTCGCTAAATCATAGTTCATACGCTCAACGAAGGCTTCTGGTGTGAACATACCGTCCGAACCGAATGGTACTTCCCGTAACAGGTAATAACGAAGCGCATCAAGACCATAACGATCCGTCAATGGAATTGGATCGACGACGTTCCCTTTTGATTTCGACATTTTTCCATCTTTCATCAACAACCAGCCGTGCGCGAAGACTTTCTTCGGTAATGGGAGGTCAAGCGCCATCAAGAGTGCCGGCCAGATGATCGTATGGAAACGAACGATTTCTTTTCCGACGAGATGAACATCTGCTGGCCAGTACTTATCAAAGTTACCATGATCGTCTGTACCGTAACCAAGTGAAGAGATATAGTTCGTCAACGCATCGATCCAGACGTAGACGACATGTTTTGGATTCGATGGGACTTGTACACCCCAGTTGAATGTCGTCCGTGAGACTGCTAAGTCTTGCAGACCTGGTTTAATGAAGTTATTGATCATCTCGTGTTTGCGTGATTCCGGCAAGATGAACGACGGATTCGCTTCGAAGTACTCAAGCAGACGGTCCGCGTATTTGCTGATCCGGAAGAAATAACATTCTTCGCGAACAAGTTCGACCGGGTGTCCACTGTCAGGACTTTTCCCGTCGACAAGTTGTGATTCTGTATAATACGTCTCATCGGGAATCGAATACCAACCTTCATATTCACCTAAGTAGATATCGCCTGATTCCAGGAGTGTCTCAAATACTTTTTCGACGACTTTCTTGTGACGTGGTTCTGTCGTCCGAATATAATCGTCGTACGAGATGTCGAGACGATCCCATAAGACTTTAATCTGCTCAACGACACCATCAACGAATGCCTGTTCCGAGATGCCCGCTTCTGCTGCTTTTTCCTGGATCTTTTGACCATGCTCATCACTACCAGTCAAATACCGGACATCAAATCCTTGAAGTCGTTTGTATCGTGCCATTGCATCTCCAGCCACCGTCGTGTATGCGTGACCGATATGTAGTTTTGCACTTGGATAATAAATTGGAGTCGTGATGTAAAATGTGTTTGCCATGTTATTCCTCCGTTCTCTGATTTCCATCTTCATTATAGGCTATTATACGCTGTTACGGGGCTGATGTCGAAACTCGTATTTTGTCGAATCAAAACATTTTTTGACATCAGACATCAAATTACAAAAAAACACACTCTATAGTTTCATTTCCTTAAAAAAGGGAAAATGTATTAATAAATCGTTTCAAATATGGGGTTTTTGAGAAATAAATGACATTTTGATTTCAAGCTATTCAGATTGGTTGACTACTTTTGGAAAGTCTAGTATTCTACATTCTATAGAAACGATGTCGAATTTTGACGATTTTTCAAAAGAAAAAGAGATCCATGACATCAAAGGAGGAACAACAAAATGAAATCAACAGGTATTGTACGTAAAGTAGACGAGCTCGGTCGTGTCGTAATTCCAATCGAATTACGCCGTACACTTCAAATCGCAGAAAAGGATGCCCTCGAGATCTATGTCGATAACGAACAGATCATCCTTAAAAAATATAAACCAAACATGACTTGCCAAGTTACAGGTGAAGTATCAGAAGATAACTTTAAATTGGCTGATGGTAAGTTGATTCTTTCACCAGATGGCGCACAACGCGTTCTCGTTGAATTAAAAGATTTCCTCGATCGTCATTACGCAAGCAACGAATAAACAACGAAGGAAGCTCCAGACGGGGCTTCCTTTTTTTAATCTGCTTCGTGAAACGCGAGGTACAATTCCTGACGATCCAGTCCGCGCTCCTTCGCCACACGCTTCAACGCCGCATTCGGCTTTTCGCCTTCTTCGATATACCGGCGGATTTGCTCGAGTGGATCACTCTCTTGGATGACCGCATCCGGTCGATCTTCGTTTGATCCTTCAACGAGAACGACGAACTCGCCCCGAACGTCTTCTGCTGCCCAAGCGCGTAATTCACTCACACTTCCACGAATGTATTCTTCATACCGTTTCGTTAATTCCCGAGCTAACGTCACGTGGCGATCACCAAGTACTTCTTCGATTCCTTGCAACATCTCTTTCAATCGATGCGGTGCTTCATAAAAGACGAGTGTTCCCTTTTCGTATTTCACTTGCTCCAACTCTTCGCGCCGTTCTTTTTTCTTCCGTGGTAAAAAGCCGTAATACAAAAAGCGTTCTGTCGATAGACCCGATGCAACAAGCGCCGTTAACGCAGCATTTGCACCCGGCAAAACGATGACAGGAATGTCGGCTGCGATCGCTTGGCGAATCAAATCACTTCCTGGGTCCGAGATACCGGGCATACCGGCGTCTGAGACGAGAGCGATTTGTTTTCCTGACTGCAAATCGGCGAGTAGTCGTTCTCCGCTCGTTTGTTTATTATGTTCATGGTAACTGACAAGTTTCGTCTCAATTGAAAAATGCCGAAATAGTTTCATCGTCTGGCGTGTATCTTCTGCTGCGACGATATCCGATTCCTGCAAGATTCGGACGGCCCGGTATGTCATGTCTTCTAAATTACCGATTGGTGTCGGGACGATATAGAGTCCTGTTCCTTGCTGTTGATAGCTACTCGTCGCTTTCATGAGCTTCCTCCTTGAATCAGCCGTTCTTTTTGTGAACGTGTTAATTGTTTAATCGCATATTCCCGCTTCATTGCCTCTGACTTCGTCGCGAATGCCTCCTGATGTACGAGCACGACCGGCAGACGGGCACGCGTATACTTTGCACCCTTGCCTGCATTATGTGTCGCAACTCGTTGCGTGACGTCCACTGCGTAACCTGTATAGTACGTATCATCTTGGCAACGGACGATATAGACCGCATGCTCAGACATCGAATAGTTCCTTCATCTGTGCGGCATACGAATTATCTGCTTCATAGACGATGAAGGGTGGAAGGACCTTCAGCCCAGGTTTTGCGTCCTTGATTCCTTCGATCAACAGCATATTCGCTTCTTTACCTGCTTTTGGATAAATCAATTGCATCCGCTTCGGTTCAAGACGATAGGTCCGCATCAAGGTAACAATATCGAGCAATCGTTCCGGACGATGGACGAACGCTGCTTTTCCGCCTTGCTTCAATAAATCAGCTGCACCGCGGATACAGTCTTCGAGCGTACATAGAACTTCATGCCTCGCGATCGTATAATGTTCACTCTGGTTTTGATTCGATGTCTCGTTTGCTAAAAAATAGGGTGGGTTACACGTGACCGCGTCATAAATCCCGTATCCGAGACGCGCTCCCGCTTCTTTCACGTCGCCTTCAATCATCTCGATTTGATCGTTCAGCTCATTCAAGTGGATGCTACGTCGTGCCATCTCCGCTAGTCGCGGTTGAATCTCAAGACCCGTGATCTGCCCTTTCGTCCGGTAAGACAAAAAGAGTGGGATCGCACCGTTTCCAGAACAGAGATCAGCAATCCGTCCCTGTTGAATTGGAACCCATGCAAACCGTGCGAGCAGTGCCGCATCGAGTGAATAGGAAAAGACGGATGGACTTTGAATGATTTTCCCTTCTTGTCCTAAGAGGTAATCAAGTCGTTCGTCTGGTAATAGTTCAAACATGTGATGCCTTCCTTTCCGAAAAAAAGACTGACTCATGTAGAAGTCAGCCTCTCAATGTTTCGTTAACATGGATAAGCAGAAGAGACAATCACCGTCTTTTCGTACTTGTCCATAATGCAAGTTACAGATGTGGAATCCTTCCTGATACAAACGTCCGAGATTATCGTAGCCTGCGCCGACGCCCGCTTCCGCTTCTTCGGCTTCCGTGACCGGCTGTTGTTCATCACGTTCGACTTTTTCCCGAAGATGATGATTTTCCAGGTACAGGTGTTGGTTTTCTTCCATCATGTAAGCTAGCTGATCTTTTAACACGCTCAGATGCTCAGTCAGCAAATGAATCTGTTGCTCAATCGCATCGACACGCGTAATGATTTCTTTTTTATCGACTCTCTCCACGCGTATGCACCCCGTTATTCTTTTGGTCGTTTTGGTTTTACGGCACCGACGGACAATAGTTCTTCCATCGAATACGTTAAGACGCGGGAACGATCTTTCAGCTCGATTTGAACGACTTGATCGAGAATGTTCAATCCAACGACGCGTCCTTCGCCTTCAGGTACCGTCAAACGTTTTCCGTAATCCGGCAAGTCACGACGCATCTCTTCATACGTATCGTTCTCGTATTTCAGACAGCACATCAACCGTCCACATACGCCTGAAATCTTCGTCGGATTCAATGAGAGATTTTGATCTTTTGCCATCTTGATCGAGACTGGCTCGAACTCACCGAGGAAAGACGAACAACATAAGACACGACCACACGGACCAATGCCTCCCAGTAACTTCGCTTCATCTCGAACACCGATTTGACGGAGTTCGATGCGCGTCCGGAAGACAGCCGCTAAATCTTTCACCAACTCACGGAAGTCGACACGTCCTTCAGCCGTGAAATAGAAGATGACCTTATTGCGGTCAAACGTGTACTCGACATCGACCAATTTCATATCGAGTTTATGTTCGCGGATTTTCTCGACACATACCGCATGCGCATCAAGCGCTGCGACTTTATTTTCGCGGACGATCATTGCATCTTTATCGTCAGCAATTCGAAGAATGGATTTCAGTGGTAACACCACATCTTCTTCGTCCATTTGTTTATCGGCGATAACCACTTCGCCATATTCAATGCCCCGTACCGTCTCAACGATGACTGCTTGTCCTCGTGATAATGACTCTTGTCCAGGTGCAAAATAATAAATTTTGCCCGCTTCTTTAAAGCGAACGCCTACTACTTCTAGCATGTCGCTCTACCCTTTCTGTAAGTCAAACATGAGACGCTCAACTGTTAATTGGGGATTAACATTCGCTTCGACCCGTCGGACTGCAGCAAGCACAGCTTGCAACCAGCGGGTGATCGTCGTCTGGCTCTTGGATCCCATCTGTTCAAGTTGGGGTTTACTATTCGTATAGGTCATACCTTCCCACGCCGGATTCAGTTTCAGACGTAAGACATCCTCGAAGAAACAAGTGACGAGTTCAAGACCGATTCGGACATCCTGACGGTTCTTGAATTGTCCCATCCATTTCTCTTGTACGAACAGCGGTAAATCAGCCGGACGATTCGCTAATTCCTCCATCAATTGTAACACTGACGCTCGCGCATTTACAAACCAGTCTTCGAGCAATGCTTCTTCCGCATCCTCGACTTTTGGATAGACGCGAGCCGCAAGTTGCGTCAACTCGTGGTCCCGTCCCGTTTTCTCAGATAAAACAGCTCCAATCATTTGACGATCCGCTGGGCGAAAACTTAATAACTGTCCCCGCGATCGAATCGTCGGCAAAAGAAGTTGAGGTTGGTTCGTCAATAATAAGGCAACTTTCCCTTCACCTGGCTCCTCAAAGAACTTCAGCAAGCTGTTTGCTGCCTGAGGTGTCATCTTATGCGATTGAGTAATAACATAAATTTGACGATCTCCTTCGAGTCCTCGGAGTGAGAGATCATGCATCAATTGCTGAATCTGTTCTTTTTTGATGGTTGCGCCATCTGGTTCGATTTCATAATAATCGACCAAGTTACCACTTTCCATCCGCCGACAGCTACGACAGACACCACATGGCTCTACATCGACCGGCGCCTCACAAAAAAGGCTCTTTGCGAACAAGTGAGCCGCTTCAAGTAGAAGCGGCTCATAGTCTCCGGTGAAGATATAAGCGTGATTGATTCGGTCGTTACGTAACGAGTTTTGAAGAATCGTCGAAATGACCGATTGTGTCTGCTCTAGTTCATGAAACGTCTGCATTAGAATTGATGAAACCCTTCAATTGGTAAGACGAAGACCGTCGCCCCACCGACTTGGACTTCAACAGGATACGGGATATAAGAATCCGCATGACCACCCATGGGCGAAATCGGAGATACCATCTGTTCACGACTCGAACAATTCTTTTTAATCAATCGTAAAAGATCGTCAAGACGTTCACTTTGAACACCAATCATGAACGTCGTATTCCCTTCTTTTAGGAAACCACCTGTCGTTGCCAGTTTTGTCGCTCGGAAATCATGCTCGACAAGTGCTTCCGCCAAACGCAGGCTATCTTTATCTTGAACAATCGTAATGACCATTTTCATGAGAATCTCTCCCTTTCTTTTAAATACGTCATGACATCTTCCACTAATTCCAGATGAATCGTTTCAATCGATCGATTAGCTTGTACGATCTGTACCCGTTCCGAGTCAGACGCAGCAATCTGTTGAAAGCCTTCATAGACACGGGCACGAAACGCATCGTCTCGTTGCTCGATTCGATCAAGTGCTCCCCGATCCATCATTCGTTTTTTAGAATCCGAGACTTTTAAATCAAATAGATATGTCCGGTCTGGCGCTAATCCGCCTGTTGCAGAAGCATTGATTTGACGGACAAGATCAATCGGGTGCCCGAGACCATATCCTTGATAAGCAAGTGATGCATCCACGAATCGATCACATAAGACAATCTTTCCAGCTTCTAATGCTGGTCGAATCAATTCTTCGACATGTTGAGCGCGAGACGCTGCATACAATAGAATTTCCGTCATCTCTGTCATCTCTTCAAAAACAGGATTTAGAATCAACGAACGAATTTCGTTCCCAACACGTGTGCCACCTGGTTCTCGTGTTGTCATGACGTTATATCCCTTTTCCTTTAACACCTCGCCAAGCAATTGCAGTTGTGTCGTTTTACCGGCACCATCCGGTCCTTCGACAGTAATGAACGTACCTTTCATACTTCAAACCCTTCCTCTATGACGCGTAACGCTCCGTGTTGCAATTGTTCGCCCCCTTGCAAATGAACGGCTACGGTTTGATAATGTCGTAAACGTAATACCTGTTCCGCCGTGATGCACTCTCCTCTGACGATTAACGGGATGCCTGGCGGGTACGGAATAATCGTTTCTAGTGAAACGTGACCGATACACTCATCCAGATGACGGAACGTACCTGTTGCTTGTTCTAACTGTTCATAAGAACAAGCTAAAGCAGATACCTGTATTTTACCCATAATTGATTGCTCGATATACCTTTTCGAGGGAATTCCTTCTAATTTCATATTTTGAATAGCTCGTTCGACGCGATTTATCCAGTCCTCCTGCTCAGTCTTTGACAAACGACGTAGTGGCAAAATACATACGACATGATCTCCTAGGGCAAACTCTGCATCGAGCTGGACCATTCGTAACGCTTGTAACAAAGCGTCTCCTGTATATCCTTCATACGTTAGTGTCATCCGTGACCAATCGTCAAAACGAATGACTGTTAGATGGTCGAAGCGTTGAAGTTTCTGTACAAACGCATCGTGACTACTCTGAATATCTGACATGATTTCAACTGTCCACTGTTCTCGATAGAAACGTGCGTAATCTAACGAAGCCATTAGTAAATAAGAAGGACTCGATGTTTGAAACGCTTGTAGCGCGCGCTTTAACCTTCTTCTCATGTCTTCCGTAAATCGTTCGTGCATCCACGCTCCCATTGTCAGAGCGGGAAGTGTTTTATGAGCAGACTGAACGACGGCAGTTGCGCCTAGTTCAAAAGCAGAGCGAACACCAAACGAATTTCCAAAATGAGCGCCGTGTGCTTCATCCACTAGCAAAGGAATACCAAATGACATCGTTAACTCAATCAGCGATGCAATATCAGCTGCTTCTCCGTAATACGTTGGAGAGGTTATAAAAACGCCAACCCCTCCTGGATATTTCGTAAACGCTTCCTTTAATGTTTCACGTGAAACATGCCCGCTAATTCCTGTTTCCTCATGAATGTCAGGTTCAAGAAATATTGGTTCAATACCGAGCCATTCCAACGCATTAAAAACGGATTTGTGCGAATTACGCTGTACATAAACGCGCTCTCCTCTTGTTGCTGTAGCTGCAAGCATCGCCCAGTTCCCAACAGTAGAGCCATTTACGAGAAAATAACTTGCTTGTGCATTATAAACCTGTCGCAATAAAGAAACCGCATCAGCTATGGCTTCTTCTGGATGATGAAAATCATCTAGACCCGGTAATTCTGTAACATCCCATTTAAAAAAGTCTGGCAAAGATGTCAGTGTTCCATTTTTATGTCCAGGAACATGCCATGAGATCGGCGTTCGATCTAAGTGACGCTGAAGTGCATGTACAATAGGAAGTTCGCGTTTCATGAAAACACTCCTTTTTCATCTAAAATGATTACACAAAAAGACCGACCTGCAATCTGCAGATCGGTCAAGTGCCTGGCAACGTCCTATCCTCACAGGGGGAAGCCCCCAACTACTTTCGGCGTTC
>NZ_LGIW01000016.1 GCF_001275385.1 Exiguobacterium sp. BMC-KP | reverse complement strand
TCCTTTCTAAGGAAAACGTCCCTTACGGGACATGCCCATCGTTCAGTTTTGAGAGCTCGTCTCTCAGTCTCGATAGAGACACTCGCACCTTGAAAACTGAAGACATCAACAAGACATCAAACTTTTTATAACCATGTCATTAGACGTGTGTTCTTAGAATACCAACGCTAGATCAAGGTATGAAGGGCGTACGGTGGATGCCTTGGCACTAGGAGCCGATGAAGGACGCGACGAACAGCGATATGCTTCGGGGAGCAGTAAGTATGCTTTGATCCGAAGATTTCCGAATGGGGGAACCCACCATCTGTAATGGGATGGGACATGTTACATGAATACATAGTGTAGCGTGAGGCAGACCCGGGGAACTGAAACATCTAAGTACCCGGAGGAAGAGAAAGCAAATGCGATTCCCTGAGTAGCGGCGAGCGAAACGGGAACAGCCCAAACCGAAGAGCATGCTCTTCGGGGTTGTAGGACACTCTATACGGAGTCAAAAAGGAA
>NZ_LGIW01000013.1 GCF_001275385.1 Exiguobacterium sp. BMC-KP | reverse complement strand
GAGGCCTTGTTCTAGCAGATGCATTGTTGATGACTTCAGTTTTGAGGGCGCGAGCCCGTCGTCTGGTGACGATAGCCAAGTGGTCACACCCGTTCCCATGCCGAACACGGAAGTTAAGCACTTGAACGCCGAAAGTAGTTGGGGGCTTCCCCCTGTGAGGATAGGACGTTGCCAGGCAAACGGTGGTTCTGGAGCATACGCTCAAGGGCCGCCGCTTTTTTGTGTCTTTTTGTAGAAAGACATGTATCTACTTTAATGAAGGGACTGAACAGGGATATGGCGAAAAAAACGAAACTACGCGTAGCCGTCGAAGAGAACGAGACGATTGGTGCTTGTTTGGATCGTATCGATGCCATGGGATACCGCCCGACGGTCCGACGAGAAGAGCCGATCTTTGGATTAGACGCCAATGGCGAACCATATCCAATCCGTCAACAAATCGTCTTCGATTGTAAAGTGAAAGAAAGCGAATAACTACGTCGCGAGCATCCTCCAAGATAACTGGAGGGTGCTTTTTTTTGTTTGAACGCGTCTGAGGTATATCAAAAAAATAAACTCCGAATGGACACGAGATGAAATCAGAAAAACAGCTTTTAAAACCGAACGATAAATTTTCAGACAATTAAATTGTTCGTCTTTGGTTGACGCCTTGGGATGGACTTGTTAAGATGAAGTCGTGACAGGATGATTGAATATAAACACCTCGTATAATAGCAGGGATATGGCTTGCAAGTTTCTACCCAACGACCCTAAATCGTTGGACTATGGGGTATATGGATGTTCGTCGATATTTCTTTGGCGTACCTTTTTATACCCTAAGCCACCCTTTTAGCTGTGGTTTGGGCTTTTTTTATGTACAAAGGAGGAAACAGCGATGGGAAATATAGAAGTCGGCGTCATCATGGGAAGTCAATCGGATTGGGAAACGATGAAACATACATGTGATGTGTTGGAGCAACTCGAGATTCCGTTTGAGAAGAAGGTCGTCTCCGCACATCGGACACCGGATCTAATGTTTCGTTATGCTGAGTCAGCACGTGAACGAGGATTAAAAGTCATCATTGCTGGTGCAGGCGGTGCCGCTCATCTACCAGGCATGGTCGCTGCTAAAACGACCTTACCGGTCATCGGTGTTCCTGTGAAGAGTAGAGCACTACAAGGAATCGACTCCTTGCTCTCAATTGTTCAAATGCCAGGTGGTGTGCCGGTCGCAACGGTTGCCATCGGAGAAGCAGGCGCGAAAAACGCTGGATTACTAGCTGCTCAAATTTTGTCGATTCAAGATGAACGGCTTGCCCGCAAGCTTGATCATATGCGTGTTGAACTCGAAGGGGACGTCATTGCATCCGGAGGGAACCTACTATGAAGCGAATCGGAATATTAGGTGGCGGTCAACTCGGTCGAATGATGGCACTGTCCGCCCGTGAGATGGGCTTTGAGATTCTGACGCTTGATCCAACAGACAACGCACCGTGTGCGCAAGTGGCGGATCAACACATTCAAGCGGCTTTCACGGATGTTGAAGCAGCGAAGCAACTTGCAGCTGAATCGGATGTCGTCACCTACGAATTCGAGAACATCTCGACGGAAGTCGCTGAAGCGATCGGAACGAAATTGATTCACGGAACCGATCTCCTCTTTCAAACGCAACATCGAGTACGAGAAAAAGAGATGATTGAACGCATCGGACATTCCGTCGCTCCATACTACCCGGTGACAGATTCTTCTGATTTAGAAGAAGCGAAGCAACAACTCGGATTACCATTCGTCTTGAAGACAGCACGATTCGGATACGACGGAAAAGGACAGACCGTCATTCGGACGGAAGAAGAGTTCCAAGCGGCAATCGAACAATTCGAACCGACTGAGTATGTCGCAGAACAATGGTTACCGTTTGATCAGGAAATTTCCGTCATCGTGACTCGAAGCGCAACAGAGACTCGCGTTTTCCCTGTTAGCGAGAACATTCATCAGAAGAACATTTTGCATCTATCGATCGTACCGGCTCGCATTTCGGAATCGCTCGAACAAGAAGCGATTGCTCTCGCTGAATCGATCGCGGATGCTGTCGGGCTAATCGGTACACTCGCCATCGAGTTGTTCGTCGTTGGATCTCGACTGATCGTCAATGAGCTAGCACCCCGACCACACAATTCGGGTCACTATTCAATCGATGCTTGCGAAACATCCCAATTCGAGCAACATATCCGTGCCATCAGTGGTCTCCCACTCGGTGATACCCGTCTGACGACACCGGTCGTCATGGCGAACATCCTGGGTCAGCATGTCACAGCATTATACGAGGAACTGCCGAGACTAAACGCTCGGACGAAAGTTCACTTATATGGAAAAGCAGAAGCCAAGACAGGTCGCAAGATGGGACATTTAAACATCCTTGCGGACACCGTCGACGATGCTTTGGCAGAAGTCGAACGCCTGTCGATATGGAAGGAGACAGTTCAATGATCGAACGGTATACACGTCCTGAGATGAAAGCGATCTGGACCGAACAAAACAAATTTGAGGCTTGGTTAAAAGTCGAGATTCTTGCATGTGAAGCATGGAGTGAACTAGGAGTCATCCCGAAAGAGGACGTTCAATTACTTTGGGACAATGCCTCTTTTGATGTCAACCGGATCCTTGAAATCGAGCAAGAGACACGCCATGATGTCATCGCCTTCACGCGTGCCGTCTCTGAGACGCTCGGAGAAGAACGCAAATGGGTCCACTACGGATTAACGTCAACGGACGTCGTTGATACAGCACTTTCGTATCTGTTAAAACAAGCGAACGATATTCTCGCTGCGGATCTCGATCGTTTCATCGACATATTAAAAGTCAAAGCGAACGAACATAAATATACGGTCATGATGGGACGCACACATGGCGTACATGCAGAACCGACGACGTTCGGTCTGAAACTAGCGCTTTGGTATGAAGAGATGAAACGGAACAAGGTTCGTTTCGAAGCAGCGCGTGAGACGGTCGAATACGGCAAGATGTCAGGTGCCGTCGGAACATTCGCGAATATCGATCCGTTCATTGAAAAGTATGTCTGCGAAAAATTAGGGACGAAACCAGCACCGGTTTCAACACAGACGTTACAGCGGGATCGTCATGCACACTATATGTCGACGCTTGCTCTGATCGCGACATCGATTGAAAAAATGGCAACGGAGATCCGCGGTCTACAAAAGACAGAAACGCGTGAAGTCGAAGAATTCTTCGCTAAAGGTCAAAAAGGATCATCGGCGATGCCGCACAAGCGGAATCCGATCGGCTCTGAGAACATGACAGGTCTTGCCCGAGTCATCCGTGGACACATGGTGACAGCGTACGAGAATGTCTCACTCTGGCACGAACGCGATATCTCGCACTCTTCGGCAGAACGCATCATTCTCCCGGACGCAACAGGACTACTCAACTACATGTTGAATCGTTTCGGAAACATCGTGAAGAACTTGACAGTCTTCCCGGAAAATATGAAGCGGAACATGGACCGGACGTTTGGGGTCATCTTCTCGGGACATGTCTTACTCGCTTTAATCGAAAAAGGCTGGTCACGTGAAGCAGCGTATGATTTCGTTCAACCGCGTGCGATGCAGGCGTGGGAAGAGCAAATCATGTTCCGTGACTTATTGTGGCAAGAACAGGACATTCAACAGCTTTTCACAGAAGAAGAGCTCGATGCTTGTTTCGATCCGACGTACCATACGAGTCGTGTCGATGAAATTTTTGAACGGTGTGGCTTGAACTAATCAACCTGAGACGGGGCACTTGCCCCGTCTACATCTTAGGATCATGGGGGACGAAAGCGATGCAACCACTTTATGAAGGAAAAGCAAAACGATTGTACACGACGCAGGAGCAGGATGTGCTCCGGATCGTCTATAAAGACGAGGCCACGGCATTCAACGGCGAGAAAAAAGAAGTATTTGCTGGAAAAGGCGAATTGAACAACCGATTGACGAGTCATTTCTTTGAAATCCTCGAACAAGCGGGCATTCCGACACATTTCATTGAGCGTGTCTCGGAGCGCGAACAGCTCGTACGTCGTGTCACTATCATTCCACTCGAAGTCGTCGTCCGAAACGTCGTCGCGGGAAGCTTGAGTAAACGGCTCGGTATCGAAGAAGGTACAGTGCTCGAAGCACCAATCGTTGAGTTCTACTATAAAGATGATACGTTAGGCGATCCACTCGTCACCTCATCACACATCAATTTACTGAAGATTGCGACTTCAGAGGAACTAGAAGAGCTGTCGGACAAAGCACTTCGCGTGAATGAAGTCTTGCAACCTTACTTCCGTCAAAACGGAATCACGTTGATTGATTTTAAATTGGAATACGGCAAAACGGCAGATGGAACGATTCTACTGGCTGATGAGATTTCACCTGATACATGCCGCTTGTGGGATCAGGAAACTGGAGAACATCTCGATAAAGATGTCTTTCGACGCAATATCGGTTCACTGACAGAGACATACCAAACACTATTCAATCGCCTAGGGGGAAACACACAATGAAAAAAGTCATCGTATCGATCGCATTACGGGAAAGCATTTTAGATCCACAAGGAGTTGCTGTAAAAGGCGGATTACAACAGCTTGGTTTTACCGGTGTCGAGAGTGTCCGAATCGGAAAACAGATTGAACTGCTCGTTGAAACGGAAACGACAGAAGCGATGATTCATGAGATGTGTCAAAAACTACTCGTTAACACGGTGATGGAAGATTACCAGATTACGATCGAAGAGGTGACGCCAGCATGAAGTTCGCGGTCATCGTCTTTCCGGGATCGAACTGTGATTTAGATATGTACCATGCGGTTAAGGATGCGCTCGGAGAAGAAGCTGAATACGTCTTCCATACCGAAACCTCACTTGAAGGCTATGATGGTGTCCTGTTACCGGGTGGCTTCTCTTACGGAGATTACCTCCGTTGCGGTGCGATCGCACGCTTCTCACCAATCATGGAAGAAGTCAAACGCTTCGCGGCAGAAGGGAAAACGGTCCTCGGGGTATGTAATGGATTCCAGATCCTTGTCGAAGCGGGGCTCTTGCCAGGTGTCTTACACCGGAACAATGGCTTGAAGTTCATGTGTCGGACGGTCGAACTGAAGGTTGAAAATACGAAGACACGGTTTACATCGGATTATACGCCAGGCGAGACAATCTCGATTCCAATCGCACATGGCGAAGGCAACTACTACTGCGATGATGCGACTTACGCGATGCTCCAAACAAATGGGCAAATCGCCTTCACGTATGTCGACAATCCAAACGGTTCGCGCGGCGATATCGCCGGGATCACGAATAAAGCGGGTAACGTTCTTGGGATGATGCCACACCCAGAACGAGCAGTCGAGCTATTGACTGGCGGAACAGATGGATTGAAACTCTTTACTTCACTCGTCAAACAGGGGGCACATCATGCTAAAACAACAGTCTGAACCAACACCAGAATTGATTCAAGAGCAACGCGTTTATGCCACGATGGGCTTAAGTGATGCGGAATACCAGATGGTCGTCGATTTACTGGGACGCCAACCGAACTACACAGAAACAGGACTGTTCTCAGTCATGTGGTCTGAGCATTGTTCGTACAAGACATCTAAACCCGTCCTTCGTCAATTCCCGACGACTGGATCACGTGTCTTACAAGGACCAGGGGAAGGAGCAGGTGTTGTTGATATTGGCGATGAGCAAGCTGTCGTCTTTAAGATTGAAAGTCACAACCATCCATCCGCTGTTGAACCGTATCAAGGTGCTGCGACAGGCGTCGGCGGAATCATTCGCGACATCTTCTCGATGGGGGCACGCCCGGTCGCGCTCATGAACTCGCTCCGTTTCGGTCATCTCGGTACACCACGTGTCAATCAACTGTTCGAACAAGTCGTCGCTGGGATCGCGGGTTATGGCAACTGTGTCGGTATCCCAACGATCGGTGGCGAAATCGGATTTGATCGCTCATATGAAGGCAATCCACTCGTCAACGCGATGTGTATCGGTTTGATCAACCATGCGGATATTCAAAAAGGTCAGGCAAAAGGTGTCGGGAACTCAGTCATGTACGTCGGTGCAGCTACTGGGCGCGACGGCATCCATGGTGCGACGTTTGCCTCGGAGGATCTCGGAGAAGATACGGAAGCAAAACGTCCAGCTGTTCAAGTCGGTGATCCGTTCATGGAGAAGCTATTGATTGAAGCTTGTCTTGAAATCGTTGGTCATCCAGCACTTGTCGGGATGCAGGATATGGGCGCTGCTGGACTAACATCTTCTTCAGCAGAGATGGCTTCAAAAGCAGGCATGGGCATCGAGATGCATCTCGATGACGTCCCGCAACGGGAGACAGGGATGACTGCCTACGAAATGATGCTTTCAGAATCACAAGAGCGAATGTTACTCGTCGTCAAACGTGGGCGCGAAGCAGAGATTGAAGCAATCGTCAGCAAATGGGGACTCCATGCCGTTCATGTTGGAGAAGTCATTGAAGAGAAAGTCTTACGTTTGATCCATCATGGGGATATCGTAGCGGAAGTTCCGGTTGACGCATTAGCGGAAGAAGCACCAGTCTATGAAAAACCATCCCGCGTTCCTGCGTATTATGAAGAATTCCAAGCGATGGAAGAGACACTTCCAGTCGTCGAGGACGTTGTTGAGACATGGCGAGCACTACTTCGTCAGCCGACGATCGCTTCGAAACGCTGGGTCTACGATCAGTACGATCATATGGTCCAGACATCAACGGTCGTCGCACCGGGATCAGATGCAGCTGTCATCCGCGTTCGCGGTACGAACAAAGCACTCGCGATGACGACCGACTGTAACAGTCGCTTCGTCTACTTGGATCCATACGTCGGTGGACAGATTGCCGTTGCGGAAGCAGCCCGTAATATCGTCGCGAGTGGTGCGACACCACTTGCTATCACGGATTGTCTGAACTTCGGAAATCCGGATAAACCAGAAGGCTTCTGGCAGTTGCAGCAAGCAACAGCTGGTATGGCGGAAGCATGTCGTGTTCTTGAGACACCCGTCATCGGTGGGAACGTCTCGCTCTACAATGAGTCAGCTGGTCAAGCGGTTCACCCGACACCGGTCGTTGGAATGGTCGGATTACACGAGCAGACAGAATGGATTACGACACAACACGTCAAACAAGCAGGTGATCAGATTTATCTGTTAGGCGAAACAACAGCCGAGTTTGGTGGTAGTGAGCTTCAATATATGCAATTCGGTAAATCATTCGGTCGCGCACCACAAATCGATTTAGCAGTCGAACACGCACGCTTACAATTGTTACAACAAGCAGTACAAGCAGGTGAAGTCAATGCGATGCATGACGTTTCAGAAGGTGGTCTCGCGATCGCCCTCGCTGAGATGACATTTGGGACGAACCTCGGGTTGACGGTTCAGTTTGATGGACCAACGTTACACCTGTTCAGTGAATCGCAATCACGTTTCGTCGTTACTGTGCCACAAGCACACGCTGCAGCATTCGAACAACGGACCGGTGCTCAAGCGATCGGTGTCGTCACGAACGATGAGCTTCTTGTCATCGAGACGACAGACACACGGATCGAAGCAGACCGTTCGACCTTACAGGGAGACTGGGAAGGAGCAATCGCGTGTTATATGACATCAAAGGACTAAATGAGGAATGTGGCGTCTTCGGGATCTTCGGACAACCGAATGCAGCGCAACTCGCCTATTATGGCTTGCATAGTTTGCAACACCGGGGACAGGAAGGGGCAGGAATCGTCACGAGTGACGGCGACGACCTCTTCCCGCACCGCGGGCAAGGACTCGTGACAGAAGTCTTTTCGGAAGAGACACTGACAGATCTTAGAGGACATCACGCGATCGGACACGTCCGGTATTCGACAGCAGGGGGAAACACGCTTGAGAATACCCAACCGCTTCATTTCAAATCGCGGACGGGAGATCTTGCCCTCGCACATAACGGAAACCTCGTCAATGCCGATTCGCTGAAACATCTACTAGAAGCAGAAGGTGCAATCTTTCAGACGACGAGTGATACGGAAGTCGTCGCTCACCTTGTCAAACGTAGTAAGCTCGACACACTCGAAGACCGGATTGCTGATAGTCTCGCTCGTCTCGTCGGGGCGTTTGCCTTTCTGTTCTTAACGGAAGATACGTTATTCGTGGCGGTTGATCCACACGGACTTCGTCCACTGTCACTCGGGAAGACACCGGACGGCGGCATCGTATTTGCATCAGAGACATGTGCCTTTGATATCGTCGGTGCAGAGTTCATTCGTGATATTGAGCCGGGGGAGCTCGTGACGATCACAGAACAGGGTATGTCGTCTCGTCAATACATGGAACCACGCGAACGAGCAATGTGTTCGATGGAATATATCTACTTCTCACGTCCGGATTCAATCATTGATGGTGTCAACGTCCATACGGCCCGGAAAGCACTCGGGAAAAAGATGTATGAAGAAGCACCGGTCGAAGCAGACGTCGTTACAGGGGTACCGGATTCCAGTATCTCGGCAGCGATCGGTTACGCGGAAGCGAGTGGTATTCCGTATGAAATGGGATTGATCAAAAATCGTTATGTCGGACGGACGTTCATCCAGCCGTCACAGGAGTTACGGGAACGTGGGGTCAAAATGAAGTTGTCTGCGTTACGCGGCGTCGTACAAGGCAAGCGTGTCATCATGGTCGATGATTCGATCGTCCGGGGAACGACGAGTCGCCGGATCGTCGGTTTATTACGTGAAGCCGGTGCAACGGAAGTTCATGTTCGTATCACGGCACCACCGATTACGAATCCATGTTATTACGGGATTGATACATCGTCAAAAGACGAGTTAATCTCTGCCCGCTTGATGCCGGAAGAGATCCGTCAAGAAATCGGTGCTGATTCACTTGAGTTCCTAACTGTACCAGGGATGGTCGATGCAATCGATCGCCCATTTGAAGGACCATTAAAAGGACAATGTACCGCTTGCTTCACAGGAGAGTATCCGACACCACTCGGTTCGCTCGAGTTAGAAGCTAAACTTTGATAGATGGGGGAAGAACATGAGCAAACATTACGAAGCAGCAGGTGTGAGTCTGACGGCAGGATATGAGTCCGTCACTCGAATGAAAAAACACGTCGCCCGTTCGATGCGCAAAGAAGTATTAACGGGACTCGGTAGCTTTGGTGCGATGTTCGACCTCAGCCAATTGCAGTTGAAAGAACCGGTTCTCGTCAGCGGAACGGACGGGGTCGGTACGAAACTCAAGCTTGCCTTCGCACTCGAACAACACGATACAATCGGGATCGACTGTGTCGCGATGTGCGTGAACGATATCATCGTCCAAGGTGCAGAACCGCTTTATTTCCTCGACTACATCGCGCTCGGTCAGGCGATTCCAGCGAAGATCGAACGCATCGTCGCCGGTGTTGCTGAAGGATGTGTCCAAGCCGGATGTACGTTGATCGGTGGCGAGACGGCAGAAATGCCAGGTATGTACGCAGATGGCGAATACGATATCGCTGGTTTTGCCGTCGGTGCCGTTGAGAAACAAAAGTTGATCACCGGTGACAAGGTCGCAGCAGGCGATGTCATTCTTGGTCTCGCTTCGTCTGGTGTCCATTCGAACGGGTTCTCACTCGTCCGTAAAATCGTCGCTGAGAGTGGCCTTAGCTACGAAGATGAAGTCATGATGCTCGGTCATACGCTCGGCAATGCGCTGCTCATGCCGACACGCATCTACGTCGAAGCGGTCAAAGCAGCCCTTGAGACGGAAAAAATTCAAGCGATGGTGCATATTACAGGTGGCGGTTTCTACGAAAACGTACCACGCGTCTTGCCAGAGGGTCTTGGTGCATCGTTTGATCCGAAAAAGTGGCCGACGTTACCGGTCTTTGACTGGCTTGAACAAGCAGGTGATCTGCCACGACATGATATGTATAACGTCTTCAACATGGGCATCGGTTTCATGTTGATCGTCAAACCGGAAGATGTTGCGGAAGTAACAGCACGCCTCGCTCGTGAAAATGAGACAGCGTACGTGATTGGTCACGTGACCGATCAAGAAGGTGTCCGGATTCAAGGAGTCGACGCATGAAGATCGCCTGTTTTGCATCAGGAAGCGGTAGTAATGTCGAAGCACTTTTTGAAGCAATCGAGGCAGGGACGTTACATGCCTCAATCGAACTGATCGTCTGTGATCAACCGGACGCACCGGTCATTGAACGGGCAAAACGACGCGGATGTGACGTCTTCGTCTTTCGGGCGAAGGACTATCCTGATAAACCAAGTTTTGAGCGGGAAATCATCGCTCGTCTTGAAGCAAAAGGTGTTGAACGGATCATCCTTGCCGGTTACATGCGTTTGATTGGGGAAGAGTTGCTCGGACGATACGCAGGGCGAATCGTTAACATTCATCCGTCGCTGCTTCCAGCGTTTCCAGGAAAAGATGCGATCGGACAAGCATTTCGTGGCGGAGTTAAAATCACAGGTGTTACAATTCATATAGTCGATGAAGGAATGGACACAGGACCGATCATGGCTCAAGAAGCCGTTCGGATTACAGAAGAGATGACGCGTGAAACGTTGCAACAAGCGATTCAGCGTGTCGAACATAGACTGTATCCGCAAGTCATCGAAGAGTGGATGAAAGAGGAGGCAAACGTATGAGAGCGTTAATTAGTGTGTCGGACAAAACAGGGATCGTCGAACTGGGACGAGCGTTTCACGAAGCAGGTATCGAGCTTGTCTCGACAGGAGGAACACATCAAGCATTAGAGGAAGCTGGGCTTCCGGTCATTGGTATCAGTGAAGTCACACAATTCCCAGAGATGCTCGATGGACGTGTCAAGACGCTCCATCCGATGGTTCATGGTGGATTACTCGGTCGTCGTGACCTTGAATCTCATCGTGAGCAGATGGCTGCGCAACAGATTCAACCGATCGATTTCGTCGTCGTCAACCTGTATCCGTTCAAGCAGACAGTCTTACAAGAAGACGTTGCGTATGCGGATGCGATCGAGAACATCGATATCGGTGGTCCAAGCATGTTGCGTTCAGCGGCGAAGAACCACGCAGCTGTGACGGTCGTCGTCGATCCAGCCGATTACGAAACAGTCGTTGCTGAGGTTCGTGAAGGTGGAACGACGTTTGAGACACGCCAACGTCTTGCTGCAAAAGCATTCCGTCATACAGCGGCGTACGATGCGTTGATTGCGGATTATTTCTTGACGCAAACAGGGGAGAAGTTCCCGGATCAGTTGACGATCACGCTTGAGAAGGTCCAAGACCTCCGTTACGGAGAAAATCCGCACCAAGAAGCAGCCTTTTATAAAACACCGATTTACCGTGGGGCTTCTCTTGCTTCCGCGAAGCAGTTGCATGGTAAAGAGTTGTCGTATAACAACATTCAAGATGCAAACGCAGCCCTCGAAATTCTCGACGAGTTCCGCGAAGCAGCAGCCGTCGTTGTCAAACACATGAACCCATGTGGCGTTGCCGTCGGTCCAACGATCGGAGAGGCATTCCGTCGCGCGCATGCAGCAGACCCTGTCTCGATCTTCGGTGGGATCGTCGCCTTGAACCGCGAAGTCGATCTTGAAACAGCAGAACAACTAAGCGGCATCTTCCTTGAAATCATCATTGCCCCGTCCTTCACAGAAGAAGCATTCAACTTATTGTCAGCGAAAAAGAACATTCGTCTGCTCGAACTTGACGTCAAACGTGTCCAAGCGATCCGCTATACAGCAGTTGCCGGCGGCATGCTCGTCCAAGACAGTGACGATGAGACGCTTGATGATGCGGCAGCACGCGTCGTCACAGACCGCAAGCCGACAGCGGCGGAATGGGAAGATTTGAAACTGGCATGGCGCGCTGTTAAACACGTCAAGTCGAATGCGATCGTTCTCGCGAAAGACGAAGTAACCGTCGGTGTTGGTGCAGGACAGATGAACCGTGTTGGTTCGGCAAACATCGCGATTACGCAAGCCGGAGAAAAAGCGGTTGGCGCATCCCTTGCTTCCGATGCTTTCTTCCCAATGGGGGATACAGTCGAAGCGGCGGCAGCAGCTGGCATTACGGCAATCATTCAACCAGGTGGCTCGATTCGCGATCAAGAGTCGATCGATGCGTGTAACAAACATGGCATTACGATGATCTTTACGAACGTTCGACATTTCAAACACTAAGCGGAGGCGATTTGAATGAAGGTATTGGTGATTGGTAAAGGAGGGCGTGAACACGCGCTCGTCTGGAAGCTGGCACAGGATGAACGGATCGAGACGGTATATGCTGCGCCCGGGAATGCCGGGATGACACAAGCAACATGTGTTCCAATCGCCGAAGATGCCATCGATGAACTCGTAACGTTCGCAAAAGACGAACAGATCGATTGGACAATCGTTGGACCAGAAGGACCACTTGTTCTCGGAGTCGTTAACGCCTTTCAGGCAGCGGGACTGCAGATCTTCGGACCAACACGGGAAGCAGCAGCGATCGAAGGAAGTAAGCAGTTCGCGAAAGAATTGATGGAGCGTGCCGGTATTCCGACCGCTGCTCACGCCGTCTTTACTTCAGCAGCAGATGCAGAGGCGTATGTTCGCAAAGCGGGTGCACCGATCGTCATCAAAGCCGATGGACTTGCTGCCGGAAAAGGAGTCACGGTCGCAGAAACGATCGATCAGGCACTCGAAGCAATCCACGATACGTTTGCTGGGGAATACGGGCAGCAAAGCTGTGTCGTCATCGAAGAGTGTCTAGTCGGGGAAGAGTGTTCGTTGATGGCATTCGTGCACGAAGAGACGGTCATCCCGATGGTGTTATCACAAGATCATAAACGGGCGTTTGACGGTGACTTAGGTCCGAACACAGGAGGAATGGGCGCGTATTCACCGCTTCCTCAGTGGGACGAAGCAGCGTTGACGACAGAAGCTGTCGAACGAATCATTCAGCCACTCGTCGATCAGATGGCTAGTGAAGGGATTCCGTTCACCGGTTTCCTCTATGCCGGTCTGATGCTGACGAAACAAGGACCATTCGTCATCGAGTTCAATGCCCGCTTTGGTGATCCGGAGACGGAAGTCATTCTCCCGCGTTTAGAGACACCGTTGCTTGATGTCATCATGCCACTAATGGACGGACAGACGCCGGAAGTCGTTTGGACAGATCAAGCAGCTGTTGGTGTCGTCGTCGCAGCAAAAGGATATCCGGAAGCGCCGAAAACGGGGCAAGTGATTCCACTTGATCAGATTGGGGACGACCTTCTCGTCTTTCATGCCGGAACGGCAGAACGAGACGATCAACTTGTCTCAGCCGGTGGACGTGTCCTCGTTTGTGTCAGCCGTGCTGAGACGATCGAGCAAGCGGTCGAACAGGTCTATGCGAACTTGCCAGACGTGACGGATCAACCATTCTTTTACCGAACTGATATCGCGCAAAAAGCCTTTCGTACCTCATATGAATCGTAATATCTGAACCAGACGTGCTCGAAAGAGTCGCGTCTGGTTTTTTGTTTCTTGGCGAAGTGCACGAAAAGATTTGTCTTCCATGGCGAAATTGTGTTATTTTGACCAAATGAATCCGGAACGGGGCAAAACTTCTTGAAACTTACTTAGTAACATTTTAGTATAAGAACTATAAGAAAGCGTTTTCAATAAAACAAAGGAGGTCGAGCTTTCGTGAAAAAAAATTGTGGAAGATCCCCTTGGACGAAATCTGAAGTACGGACACACCAAGCGGTCATCAGCGGAAAGCTTGCACCGACACTTGTCATACAGAATGCCACCTACCTGAATCATGGAGTCAAAGCCTGGCGGACGGCGAACATCTGGATTAGCGGCGACCGGATTGTCTATGTCGGTCCAGAAATGCCGGAACAAGCCGATGCGTACCATGATGCAACAGGTCAATATATCGTACCTGGTTACATTGAACCCCATGCTCATCCATTCCAGCTGTATAATCCAGCGAGTCTTGCGAAGTTTGCGGCGGAGCGGGGAACATCGACACTCGTCAACGATAACATGTTGCTGTTACTAGAGCCGACGGAGCAAGCGTTTGCTCAAGTTGAAGCGTTAGCGGACTTACCGACCTCGATGTACTGGTGGGCACGTCTTGATGCGCAGACGGAACTTGATGCCGATAGTATCTCAATTGATAATCGCCGGATTCAAGCGTGGCTCAAGCATCCACAAGTCATCCAAGCGGGTGAGTTGACGGGATGGCCACGTCTCTCGCAAGGAGATGATGAACTGCTTCACTGGATGCAGGATGCGATCAAACTTGGAAAACCAATCGAGGGTCATTTCCCTGGTGCTTCAGCGAAGACATTGACGAAGATGGCGCTTTACGGCGTGACGAGCGATCATGAATCGATGACCGTCGAAGAGGCGATGACGCGTCTTGAACTCGGCTATACGACGACGATTCGGTACTCGTCGATTCGTCCAGATCTACCGGATATCTTTAAAGGTCTCGTAGAAGCAGGATTGACGCAGTTCGATAAAGTGCTAGTGACGACGGATGGTTCGACACCGTCCTTCTATAAAGCAGGAATGATGGATGAGACGATCCGACTGATGCTTGAGGCAGGAATTCCCGTCGAAGAAGCATACCGAATTGCGTCGTACAATGCAGCACGTCATTTTAATCTCGATCATCTACTCGGAAGTATCGCACCAGGACGGATTGCCCATCTCAACTTCCTCGAAGCAAAAGATGCTCCGACACCAGTCGCTGTCCTTGCACGCGGAACGTGGGTGCGCCAAGCGGATATTCCGTGTTACCCGGCAGAAGCGCTCGATGCTGTCTATGCACTCATGCCACGCTCGGAAGTCCAGGTTTCGTTAACGGAACAGGATTTTTCGTTCAGCATGCCGGTTGGTCTTGAGATGGTCAATTCCGTCATCATGAAGCTGTACCAAGTCGAGCACGATACGAGTGTGCCTGTGTTACCAGCAGGTTGCGATGAATCATTCTTGATGTTACTCGATCGGGAAGGAAAGTGGCGTTTAAATACCGTTCTGAAAAACTTTGCGACACAAGTCGGCGGTCTTGTCAGTTCGTACTCAATCAGTGGTGATATTTTAATGATTGGTAAATCGAAACGAGATATGCAAGTCGCGTTTGATCGAATGAAAGCGTTCGGCGGTGGAATCGTTCTCGTTGAAGACGGGGAAGTCATCGCTGAAGTTCCATTGACCTTAATGGGGCAGACGTCCGACTTGCCACTCGAAGATTTGATCGTTCAGGAAACCGCTTTACGGGAAGCCTTGTTCGAACGCGGTTATGCGTTTGAAGATCCTGTCTATACGTTGCTATTCCTAGCGTCAACTCACTTGCCATATGTGCGGATTACACCGCAGGGAATATATGAAGTCCTTCGGAAAAAAGTCCTTTTCCCAGCGATTTTGCGATGACGCTTGAATTTTAAAACGTCGCGCTTTAAACTATTAAAGAGCAATTGAATGGGAAAGGGAGTCACAAGATGCAACTCGATAAATTGCGTGGAAAAGAATTAGATCAGTTATTTACAGCCATCATGAAGATGGATTCATTAGAAGATTGTTATACGTTGTTCGAAGACTTAGCGACCGTCAACGAAATCCAGGCGCTCGCCCAACGTCTTGAAGTCGCACGTCAATTACGTGAAGGCAATACGTATCACAAAATCGAAAAGGCGACCGGTGCTTCAACTGCAACGATCTCGCGTGTCAAACGCTGCTTGAACTACGGTTCTGGTGGTTATGATTTAGCACTCGCCCGTCTAGGTCTTATCGAGCAAGAAGTAGCGGATAACTAATGTTATCCGCTACTTCTATGAAGGGGGGCGCACCGATATGGATTTTGCGTTACAACAAAGAATTCAACATTTCATTCGAAGGCTGACGCCCATCCAGTCACTCGTCATCATCTACTTCGTTGCTGTCATCATCGGAATCATTATGCTTGGTCTGCCGTGGTCGACAAAAGGGGATTATAACTGGGATTTCACGGATCTCGTCTTTATGGCGGTCAGTTGTGTCAGTGTCACCGGTCTGACGACGGTCTCGGTTTCGGAAACCTTCACGACATTCGGCTACTTCATGATCATGATTTTAGTTCAAGTCAGTGGGATTGGTTTGATGTCGCTTCATATCGCGATGTGGGTCATTCTCGGAAAACGAATTGGCTTTCGGGAACGCCAACTCGTCGTTCGAGATCAGAACCAGACGACGATGCAAGGTGTCGTCAAATACATTCGGGAAGTCATCTTGATCATCGTCTCGATCGAATTGATTGGAGCTTTGATTCTCGGTCTATATTACACAAAGTATTTTCCAACGCTAGGTGAAGCGATGCTCCAAGGACTGTTCGGTTCGGTCAGTGCGACGACGAATGCCGGTTTTGATATCACCGGTGAATCGTTACTACCGTTTCGCGGTGATTTATTCGTCGTCTTCATGCAAATTATGCTTTTGACGCTCGGCGCGATCGGTTTTCCGGTACTCGTTGAAGTCCGTCGTTATATTTCGTACCGGGCAACACGTCAGGCGACACGTCAACCGTATCATTTTTCACTCTTTACGAAATTGACGGCTTCGACGTTCTTTATTCTCGTCCTATTCGGAACGGTAGCATTGTTGCTATTTGAATGGAATCAATCGTTTAAAGGTTTACCAATCGATGAGAAGCTCGTCGATGCCTTATTCCAATCCGTCACGACCCGAAATGGAGGATTGACGACGGTCGACATCACGTCCTTCTCACAAGCCTCGATTTTCGTCCTATCGCTCTTGATGTTCATCGGAGCATCACCGTCTTCCGTCGGTGGGGGGATTCGAACGACGACGTTTGCCGTTGCTGTCTTGAGTGTTATTGCCTTCATTCGAGGCGAATACGGGATCAAAATCTTCGGTCGGGAAATCGGTCAATCGGATATTTGGAAAGCGTTCGTCGTCATCGTTGTTTCAACTGGGGTGACGATGGTCGGATTGATCGTTTTGTTACTTGTCGAGGATGCACCGTTCCTTGTGCTGTTTTTTGAGGCGTGTTCGGCGTTCGGAACGACTGGTTTATCGCTTGGCATTACGGATCAACTATCGGATATCGGGAAGTGGACGTTGTCTGTCCTGATGTTCATTGGTCGAATCGGTGTCATCTCGTTCGTCTTGCTCTTAAAAGCGAACCAGCCGAAACGAAATTACAACTATCCGAAGGAATCTGTCATCATCGGATAAGGAGGCTCTTTTTATGAAACGTGCCTTTTGGATCAACTTCGCGTACATCTTTGCTGTTCCTGTCTTACCGTTTTTGGCGCTCGTCAACGGACGAGCACTCTGCTCACCTGATTCTCCGTTACTGGATGTTCCGGTACTGGGCTTCTTTTTAGCAGAACCGTGGGCGTTCGTCCCGGTATATGCTATCTTTGCCCTGTTACTGGCGTCACTCTTGACGAAACGACGGACACACGTATGACCATCTCGCCCTGCGCGAGATGGTTTTTTGTTTTATACTGAATGTGGAATGAGAAAGAGAGGATGGGACGAACCGTGTTATTACCTTTTAATGAATGGCGACATGTCTTTAAACTAGACCCAGCAAAACCAATCGATGACGCTAGCCTACAGGCGATTGCGACGTCCGGGACGGATGCGATCCTTGTCGGTGGAACAGATGATATCACCCTCGATGCGACGCTTGATCTCTTGATGCGCTTACGGCGGTATCCCGTTGCAGTAGCACTCGAAATTTCAGAACTCGAAGCCGCAACGATGGGATTCGATACGTATTTGACACCAACGGTCCTGAATGCCGGTACGTTAGAGTATGTCGTTGAAAAACAGGTCGAGGCATTAGAACAAGTCGGTCATATGCTCGCGCATGCTGACCTTGTCGGGGAAGGGTATATCGTCCTCAATCCTGATGCGAAGGTCGCGAGTGTGACGCAAGCAAAACCGTTAACATTAGATGAGACTGTCGCTTATGCACAGCTAGCCGATAGCGTTTTCCGTTTGCCGGTCGTGTATTTAGAATACAGCGGCGTTTACGGGGAACCGGAACGAGTAGCAGCCGTCCGTGATGTGTTGAAGCAGGCACGCATGTTTTACGGTGGAGGCATCGATTCCGAGGAGCGAGCACGTGAGATGTTGAAATATGCAGATACGATCGTCGTCGGGAACATCATTTATGAGGATTTAAAAGCAGCGCTTGCGACAGTCGCAGCGACACGATAAAATATAGGAACAAAAGTTCGGAATATGAGAAATGAGGCTATTAATATGTTTAATTTGAGTGAACAGCTCGTCAGCGGACTAAACCCCGAGCAAGCGAGAGCAGTCAAGCATACGGAAGGACCACTGCTGATCATGGCAGGAGCGGGTTCCGGGAAGACACGCGTCCTGACACATCGGGTCGCTTATTTGATGGCGGCTAAACAAGTCGCACCGTGGAATATCCTTGCGATTACGTTCACGAACAAAGCCGCTCGAGAAATGCGGGACCGGATTGGTCGGTTGGTCGGTGGCGTCGCAAATGATATTTGGGTTTCGACCTTCCACTCGATGTGTGTTCGGATGTTACGCCGCGATATCGATCAGCTTGGATATGATCGGAACTTCACGATTCTTGATTCGAGTGATCAACAATCGGCGCTTAAGCTCGTCTTAAAAGAACAAAACTTGGATCCGAAAAAATGGGATCCACGTTCGATGCTGACGATCATTTCGTCGCAAAAGAATGAATTACGCAGTGCTGAATTCTACGCCTCAATCGTGACGAGCCCGTATGAGAAGACGGTTGCTGAAATCTATAAAGGATACGAAGCAGTCTTACGCCGAAACAACGCGCTCGACTTTGATGATCTGATCGAAAAAACAACAGAACTATTCAAGAAGAGTCCGGATGTCTTGGCATATTATCAGAAGAAGTTTCGTTACATTCACGTCGATGAGTATCAAGATACGAATAAAGCCCAGTACGACCTCGTTAACTTGTTAGCATCGGGACATCAGAATCTCTGTGTCGTCGGTGACTCGGATCAGTCGATCTATCGCTGGCGTGGTGCTGACATCGCGAACATCCTCTCGTTCGAAGAGGATTATCCGAATGCAGCCGTCATTCTACTTGAGCAAAACTACCGTTCTTCCAAACGGATCTTGGAAGCAGCCAACCATGTCATCCAAAATAACTCGACCCGTAAAGATAAGAAACTCTGGACGGATAATGACGAAGGCGAGAAGCTCGTCGTCCATACGGCAGAGAATGAGCGGGAAGAAGCCTTTTATATTGTCCAAGAGATTCGGAATTCACTTCGCTACGGAATGAAACTGAGCGATATCGCGATTTTGTACCGGACGAACGCACAATCGCGTGCGATCGAGGAAACGCTTCTTAAGTCGAACGTTCCGTACAAAATGATTGGCGGCACGAAGTTCTACGATCGTAAGGAAATCAAGGACGTGCTTGCTTATCTCCGTCTAATCTCGAATCCGAACGAAGACCTGTCCTTTGCGCGAATCGTCAATGAACCAAAACGAGGTATCGGCGCAACGACGATTGATAAGCTGCGTGATTTCGCTGACCTACAAGGAGTGTCATTGATGGAAGCGATTCGCGATATCGAATTGTCGAGTATCGCACCGAAAACGGCAGCGAAACTGACGGATTTCCGGACGATGATTCTCGGACTTAGTCAAATGCAAGAATTCATCAGTCTTTCAGAACTGGTCGAAGAAGTACTCGAGAAATCAGGCTACCGTCAAGTACTGAAGGAAGATAAGACGCTTGAAGCACAGAGTCGTCTTGAGAATATCAACGAGTTCATTACCGTTGCGCAAAACTTCGAGAAGGAAACGGCAAAAGCCGATCCGGAAGACCGGACGATCATCGCCTTCCTAACCGATTTGACACTCGTCGCTGATGTTGATTCACTCGATGAGGCAGATCCGGAAGAACAAGTCACGTTGATGACACTCCACTCGGCAAAAGGGCTCGAGTTCCCGGTTGTCTTCTTGATCGGGATGGAGGAAGGATTATTCCCACATAGTCGTTCGCTTCAGGATGAAGACGAGATGGAAGAAGAACGTCGTCTCGCTTACGTCGGAATTACACGTGCTGAGAAACGTCTTTACTTGTCACATGCACGGATGCGTTCTCTGTACGGACGGACGAATGCGAACCAAGAATCACGGTTCTTAGCAGAACTTCCGGAAGTCGTGATTGAGCGGACAGGTAAAAAAGCGAAGCCACTCCCATGGGAAGACCGTCCTGTTCCACAAGGCAAAGCGGTCATTGGTCGTTCGATTAGCAAACCAACAGCAATGAAGACGTCAGGTGCTGAGGCACTTGGTTGGTCCGTCGGAGATAAGGCAGAGCATGGGAAATGGGGACTCGGTACAGTCGTCCAGACTCGTGGTGAAGGGGATAATCTTGAAATTGATATCGCATTCCCAGCAGTCGGCATTAAACGATTGCTTGCGAAATTCGCACCGATTAAAAAGGTATGATGGGAGGTCCACAGATGGACGCAAGCCAGCGTATAGATGAGATTCGTCAAACATTGAACCGATACAGCTACGAATATTACGTACTGGATCAACCAACGGTACCGGATGCGACGTACGATCAATTGCTTCGTGAACTGACGGAGTTAGAAACAGAGCATCCGGAACTGATTACACCGGATTCGCCAACGCAACGCGTCGGAGCAGCACCGCTTGAAGCGTTCGAGAAGGTGACGCATGACTTACCGATGCTGTCGCTCGGAAACGTCTTTGATGAGACAGAAATTCGCGAATGGGTCGCTCGGATTGAGCGGTCGCTTGGACGTTCGACGACTTATGTCGCCGAATTGAAATTCGACGGACTGGCCATCTCGTTGAAATACGAAGACGGTCGATTCGTCCGTGGAGCAACGCGGGGAGATGGAACGGTCGGCGAAAACATCACGCAGAATCTACGAACGATTAAAGCCCTGCCACTTCGTTTGCAAGCAGAAGAGACGGTCGAGGTCCGTGGTGAGGCTTACATGCCGAAGCAATCCTTCGAACGACTGAATGAAGACCGTGCAAGTCGAGAAGAGACGTTGTTCGCGAATCCACGTAACGCAGCAGCAGGTAGTCTGCGTCAGCTTGATTCATCGATCACGGCGTCGCGTAACCTGTCGTTATTCGTCTATGGCGTCGGCGTCAATACGTTGACGGCTCGCTCGCATAGCGAAGCGATGGCACAACTAGCCTCACTAGGACTGCCGACCAATCAACATATGCAGACGTGTGAGACGGTGGAAGAGATTCTTGCTTACATTACACACTGGACAGAAGCACGTGCGAGTCTACCGTACGAGATCGATGGAATCGTCTTGAAAGTCGATCGCTATGATGATCAGGAAGAACTCGGCTTTACAGCAAAAAGTCCCCGCTTTGCAACAGCCTATAAGTTCGCGGCGGAAGAAGTCATGACGACAGTCGAAGATGTCGATTTCAGTGTTGGTCGGACCGGAAAAGTCACACCACGCGCTCGTTTTGCACCGGTCGTCGTTGCGGGCTCGACAGTGACATATGCAACACTACACAACGCTGACTTCATCGCGGAAAAAGATATTCGCCTTCAGGACTCGGTCATCATTAAAAAAGCGGGCGATGTCATCCCGGCAGTCGTACAAGTCGTCACAGCAGAGCGAACGGGGGAAGAGACACCGATCGTCTTCCCGACGCATTGTCCGGCCTGTCAATCGGAACTTGTCCGTCTCGAAGGCGAAGTCGATATTCGTTGTGTCAGTCCGGAATGTCCAGCACAATTGATGGAAGGCATCATTCATTTCGTTTCGCGTCAAGCGATGAACATCGATGGTCTCGGAGAAAAAGTCGTTCGTCAATTGTATGATCATGAAGCAATCCGGACGATTGCCGATTTATATCGACTCGACCGCGAGGAGTTATTGACATTTGACCGAATGGGTGAGACGTCCGTTGATAAGTTGCTTGCAGCGATTGATGCTTCGAAGCAGAACTCGGTCGAGCGTCTCCTGTTCGGTCTCGGAATCCGACTTGTCGGACAAAAAGCGGCATATCTCTTAGCGGAACGTTTTGATTCGTTAGCAGGGATTGCTGGAGCGAGCTACGATGATATTGTGGCAATTGATGGCATCGGTGGGAAAATCGCGGATTCGATCGTGAAGTACTTCGAGCATCCTGAAGCACAGGCTTTGATTCGTGATTTGGAACAACTCGGCGTCAATCAACGTTTCCTTGGTGAACGGGTCGATCAGACGAATGCACCGCTCGGCGGAAAAACAATCGTTTTGACGGGGACGCTCGAGAGCTTAAAACGGTCAGAGGCCGGGAAACGACTCGAAGCACTCGGAGCCGATGTGACAGGAAGCGTCAGTAAAAAGACGGATGTCCTCGTCGCAGGGGAAAAGGCAGGCTCTAAACTGACGAAAGCGGAATCTCTTGGCATTGAAATTTGGGATGAAGCCCGTCTGTTAGAAGAACTAGCGAAACACGAAGTGTGAGAAGAATGAATGAGAACGATCAAATAAAAAAGGAAGGCGGGATTCCGCCTTCCTTTTTTCGTGTTAGAGAACTTGTCACGAAGCGACCGTCTCGCTCCGGATCAAAGTACCTTGTTTGATGAGACGATTCGTTGCTGTTTCCGGAGGATCACACGTGATCAATGTAATCGTTGGAGAAGCGACGGATTGGTCGAGGACGGACAACGTCGTTGGTGTGACGAGGCGACTGGATGTAATCCGGTACGTATAGCGATGCGTTTTTGTCGTGACGATGACGGTATCACCTTTCTTGACATCAGGCAGACGATTGAAGTGGAGACCTTCTGTAAAACTTCGATGTCCGGCGAGTGCGTAATTGCCTTTCCCGGGTGAGCCAGTCTTTGGAATATGACCGATACTTCGGTCTAGGACCGCTGTTGTCGAGCCCTCTAAGATGACTTGTTCGAAATCAATGCTTGGAATCGAGAGCAGTCCAACACCTGATTTCGCGAGCGGTTGTTTCGTCTCCTTCGCATCGACGGTCTTTAGACTTTTCGTCCATTGTTCTTTTAAATTGGCTGCCTCCTGTTCGCGCTGATAGTCACTGATGAAGGGCCAAGCGATCAGAGCGATGCCTGCGAGTAGAAAAAGCAGACCGATGAATTTACGACGTGTCATGAGAAAAAGTCCTTTCGAATACGCAAGGGCGCATCATCTTTTTTGAAAATCAGGGAAAAACTTGTCCTTCCCCGATGGAAAACGATTCTGTTATGATAAAGAGAACGATTTGAAAACATGAGGTGCAAATAGAGATGAACTATAAAACAGCAGTAGCGTTGACGTTATCAAGTACGTTATTTTTAGGTGCTTGTTCGTTCGACCTTTCGCCAACGAGCGATACAAAAGAAGTCATTACTGAAAGTGAACAAGGTAAGGAAGTCCAAGCCGTCGTCAGTCCAGCCATTGATACAACGGATTCGTATTACCGTACTGTTTTACCGTTTCGCCCGAGTGTCGCACGTGGAATGACGCAAAAACGTGTCAGTTCACGTCTTGAACTCGATGAAATTGAAACGGGTTTAATGCGTCACTCGACACAGTTTTTTGATCCGGAAAAATACTATTATCAAGAAGGTCAGTTACTCGAAGCTGACCAAATCGCGAAATGGTTGTTACGAAAAGGAAAAGCAGGCGATGGGGTCAGCGATCCAGAAGGTCTGAACCCTGCCTATACGTCTGGTAAGTCGTATAAAGAGAAAAACCAAAAGTCACCTATGATTCTATCGCATATCTTAGAACAAGACTATATGCTGGAAGAAGATAAGAAACTTGAACTCGGTGGCACATCGATTGCGCTTGTCCTAAACAGTGAATATGTCTTCCAAGATGAAAACTATGGACCAACGTATACCGTTAAACTCGACGAAAAGAAAGTCGTCGCTGAAGGCAAGCGGATGGCGAATGATTTAGTCAAGAAGATGCGCAAGACACAAGGGATGAAGACGACACCGATTCATGTTGCGCTTTACCTCCAGGAAAAAGAAGGTTCACCGGTTTCCGGTCACTATCTCTCGTCTGCTTTCATCGGTCGCGGGAATCAAATCAGCGCGAACGACTGGAAGAACTACAATGAGCGGTATTACTACTATCCATCAGCGCGTGCAACGAACGACGTGCGTGACGATGCCGCGAAATTTGATTTGTTTAAAGACAGATTAGAAGACTACTTCCCGAATTACACTGGTATGATGGGAGAAGGATTCTACCAAGAAGATGAACTCAAAAAGCTTGAGATGAAAATTCCCGTTCAATTTTACGGGAAAGCAGAGCTCGTCGCGTTCGTTCAGTACGTGACTTATCTGCTTGAAAACCGTTGGGAGTACAACCGAAACATTCCGACGACGATTACCGTGACGAATTTGAATGGTGACACAGAAGCGATGCTGTTCCTCGATCCGGATACAAAAAAACCGATCGTTAAGATTCGCTGATTCCTTTATTTTTGCTAGTCTCTATCAACTTTACGAAGCGACATTTCCCGTTTAGAGGAATGTCGCTTTTTTGTATGATAAACGCTATTAAGAGAAAAATAGATGAATGGGGAAGGAGGAATATGGAAGAAGGATGGAATTTTATTTTACTTTCCCATTTTTTAGATTTACGAAAGTCAGTAGGAGAGAGCATAATGGAAGAAGAACAGTTCTATATACAGGGACGACGCGGTAATTGATGAATCGTCAGTTCTTTCAAAAAAGAAGATCATAAAGGGGAGATTTAGATGAAAGGCGGTATCTATTCACAAATCGGTGCAGTTCGAGAGGAACTACCATCGTCCTCACGAAAAGTTGCAGACTATGTATTGACGCATATGAACCAAATCGCGCGTATGACGATCCACCAACTCGCAGAGGAGTCGGATACAAGTGCCGCTGCAGTCGTCCGCTTCTGCCGTGCGCTCGGATTAAAGGGATATCCGGAGCTACGGATGCGTATTTCTGCTGATACGGCACGGACGGATCTAAAAGGCTATCATGACATCGAAAAGGATGAACGTCCGGTTGACTTGATTGAAAAAACGCTGAGTAACAGCATTCAAGCCTTACAGGATACAGCGAAGCAACTAAATGATGAACGGATTGCCGATGCGATTGATGTCATCGATCAAGCACGGGCGATTTATTTTTACGGAATCGGAGCATCACATGTCGTTGCAGAAGATGCCGCTCAAAAATGGACGCGTGTCGGAAAACTAGCGATTCAAGAAACAGATCAGCATCTGCTTGCGACCATCTTAGCGAATGCGCGTCCGGAAGATGTCTTTTTTGCGATTTCCTACAGTGGAGAAACGGAAGAGGTCGTCGAGTTAATTCGTTTGGCAAAAATCCAAGGACTAAAAGTCATCAGTCTGACACGTTTCGGGGACAACCGAATCAGTCAACTAGCGGATATCGCCCTTTGGACGTCACGTGCACCGGAAGCACCGCTTCGTAGTGCAGCGCTCAGCTCACGACTTGCCCAATTGTTTGCGATCGATGTCTTGTTCTTATCGTATGCTGCGGGACATTATGAAGACACACTCGAACGTCTTCAATATACACGGGAGAGCGTCAAGACATTGCATCAAAAGAAATAAGGGGGATACATATATGTCAGAACGAACAGCTGGACTAGACGCTTTGTATCCGGAGATGGTCGAGCGACGTCGCTATCTCCATCAGCATCCAGAGTTATCGTTTCAAGAAGTCGAGACACCTCGCTATATTGCACAACATTTAGAAGCACTTGGAGTCGAGGTCAAGACAGAGGTTGGCGGACGTGGTGTCGTTGGATATATTCGTGGAGGGAAGCCAGGTAAAACAGTCGCATTACGGGCTGACTTTGATGCGTTACCGATTACGGATGGAAAAGATGTTTCGTATCGCTCGACGGTTCCAGGTGTGATGCATGCATGCGGTCATGATGGTCACACAGCGACGTTACTTGCCGTCGCAGAGATATTGATGCAGCAACAGGAATCGTTACCGGGGAATGTCGTCTTGATTCATCAACATGCGGAGGAAGTCGTCCCAGGTGGGGCGCGTGATATGATTGCCGATGGTTGTCTCGAAGGCGTCGATGTCATCTTCGGAACGCATCTTTGGTCAACGATCGATCTGGGACACGTAGGTGTTCGGACGGGTCCGATCATGGCGGCAGCTGATAAGTTCGAGCTGACCCTTTATGGAAAAGGTGGACACGGTGCAAAGCCACACGAGACGATTGATGCTGTCTTACTCGGAGCGACGGTCGTCAAGGAATTACAATCAATTGTCAGTCGCCAACTCAATCCACTCGAGCCAGCAGTCGTGACCGTTGGAACGTTACATGCTGGGAATACGTTTAATGTTATCGCGGACCAAGCGACGTTGACAGGAACGGTCCGGACATTTAATGAAGCTACAGCGGATGAGATCATTGAGCGGATGGAACGGACGATCAAAGGAATCTGTGAGGCGGTCGGAGCGACGTATCAATTTACATACGAAAAAGGATATCCGGCTGTCGTTAACCATGCTGCACCCACCGCATTGATCGAGTCCGTTGCGCGTGATGTATTAGGGGACGATCATGTGTTTGAAATCGAACCGACGATGAGTGGTGAGGACTTCGCTTATTACTTGCAACACGTACCGGGCGCTTTCTTCTTCACAGGAGCCGGCGATGCGTCGTATCCACCGCATCATCACCCACAGTTTGATTTTAAAGAGCCGGCGATGCTCGACGCCGCACGTATTCTCGTCGAAGCAACGTGGCGGTATCTAGAACAAGCTACTGAAGTATGAAAAAATCGCTCGTCTTGATTCCGAAAAGGACTCAGGACGAGCGATTGTTGTTCTGCTTAACCTAAAATTTCTTGCACACGACCGACTTGTCCGTCTTCTAAGCGTACTTTAATCCCGTGCGGATGCTGCGGTGATTTCGTAAGAAGATCTTTGACGATCCCCTCTGTTCGTTTCCCTGATCGTTGATCTTGCTTCAGCACGATGCTGACTTTAAGACCAGGCGTGATATTTTTACGTGTTTTACCATCCATCTGTAGATCCTCCCATCGTTCATTTCCTGTTTGGCTATCAGTATAACATGGTTCAGTCGGTGAAACTTGTTTGTCGCAAGGACGTAAAGTGAAAAGAGAACAGAATGTCAGAAAAAAGTTTGACTATATTTGACCAATTGAGGCGTGACTTTTATAATTAAGGTAATGAAGTATAGGAAAAGGAAGTGAATTCGAATGGCTAAAGATTACTACCAAACACTCGGTGTCGCAAAAGATGCATCGAATCAAGATATTAAACGTGCGTACCGCAAATTGGCGAAACAATATCACCCAGACGTCAATAAAGAAGCGAGTGCGGATCAGCGTTTCAAAGATATCCAAGAAGCCTTCGATGTGCTTGGAGACGAGGAAAAACGAGCAAAGTACGATCGATATGGCAGTAACTTCGATCAGATGGCAGGTGCTGGAGCCGGTGGCGCTGGAGATTACGAAGATCTATTCCGACAATTTGGAGGCGGTGGTGGACGGACACGACCTGGTCAATCGTTCGGATTTGAAGACATGTTCGGTTCGTTCTTCAGTCAGGAAGAGGCTTCAACGGATGAAGAGCTTGAATTGACGGTACCACTGAGTCATCTCAGTACAAATGAAAAAGTTACGGTACGTCTTGCGACCGGTTCGATTCAACTGACCCTTCCAAAAGACGTCTATGACGGTAAAAAAGTACGATTACGTGGAAAAAGTTCGATGCGTAACCGGCAAGGTGTTGCCGGAGATGTTTACGTGACGATTCATCTGAAGGATGATGATCAGTTCCGAAGGGTCGATCAAGACGTCATCTCAACCGTCCGTGTTCATCCGACGACACTTGTACTCGGAGGAGAAGTCGTCGCGGACACACTCGAAGGAAAACGAATCAAACTGAAGGTCAAACCAGGAACAAAGCCAGGGGCGCGATTACGCATTCCAAATCGTGGTCTCAGTCAATCAAATGGTCATCGTGGGGCATTACTTGTCCAACTCGAAGTGAAGTTACCGGAGATGGACCGCGCCTTTTATGAAGAGTGGGAACGTCAACTTGCAGTGAAGGAGTGATCAAAGATGGATTTTGAACGTTTAACGGATCGGGCACATGAGGGAATCGTCTCTGCCCAAGCGATTGCGAAACAACGTCGTCACAGTGAAATCACAGAGTGGCATTTGCTACTTGCCTTACTTGCTCAAGAAGAGGGAATCGCACGGGTCGTTTTTGAAAAGCTAAATCAACGGATTGATACATTGAATGCAGCGATTGACGATGCGATTGGGAAACTTCCGGCTTTGTCACAAGCGACGACGCCACGGATTGGTAGCTCGTTGCTGAACGTATTGACGGAAGCGGAGACGGAAGCCCGTCTCATGCAGGACGATTATGTCTCCGTCGAACACTTGTTATTGTCACTGATCAAACAATCGAGTCCAACAGCGCAGTATTTACGCCGTCAAGGTATCACAGAAGAAACACTGCGAGAAGCAATCGTCAGCATGCGGGGAAATCGGAAGGTCACGACGAAAAATCCTGAAGAGACGTTTGATGTGCTGAAAAAATATGGACGTGATCTTGTAGCCGATTTCCGCTCGGGTAAAACGGATCCGGTCATCGGTCGAGATGATGAAATTCGACGCGTCATTCGGATTTTGAGTCGGAAGACGAAAAATAATCCCGTCTTGATCGGAGAACCCGGTGTCGGGAAAACGGCTATCGTTGAAGGGTTAGCACAACGGATCGTCCGGGGAGATGTACCGGAAAGTCTGAAGAATAAACAGCTATTCAGCTTAGACATGAGTGCACTCGTCGCTGGTGCGAAATACCGGGGTGAGTTCGAAGAGCGTTTGCAAGCAGTCTTGAATGAAGTCAAAGAAGCCGAAGGTCAGATCCTCTTATTCATCGATGAATTACACACAATCGTCGGTGCTGGGAAAACAGACGGAGCGATGGACGCTGGAAACATGCTCAAGCCGATGCTTGCGCGTGGTGAATTGCACTGTATCGGTGCGACGACGCTTGACGAGTACCGGAAGTACATCGAAAAGGATCCAGCGCTCGAACGACGTTTCCAACAAGTACTGGTCGCTGAACCGGATGTCGAGGATACGATTTCGATTTTGCGTGGACTAAAAGAACGTTTCGAGATTCACCATGGTGTACGAATCCATGACAATGCGCTTGTCGCGGCAGCGATGTTGTCTGATCGGTACATTACGGATCGGTTCATGCCGGATAAAGCAATCGACCTTGTTGATGAGGCATGTGCGATGATTCGGACCGATATGGAATCAATGCCAGCTGAACTCGATTCGCTCGTGCGTCGGGTCATGCAGCTCGAAATCGAAGAGGCGGCATTGAAGAAAGAAACGGATGAGGCATCCCGGAAACGACTTGCCGTCTTACAGCAAGAACTCAGTTCTGTCCGAGAAGATGAAAGCGCACTTCGGACACGGTGGGAGCGGGAAAAAGAGAGTTCGCAAAGTGTCCAGCAGTTACGTGCGGATCTTGAGAAAGCGAAACTGGCGTTACAAGAAGCGGAAGGGCGTTATGATTTAAACCGCGCTTCGGAAATCAAGTACGGTCAAATTCCGGATCTTGAGGCACGTCTGAAAGTCGCGGAAGAATCATCTGAACACATCTCACATGAACTTGTCCGGGAAGCGGTGACGGAAGAAGAAATCTCCGATATCGTTTCCAAATGGACTGGCATTCCGGTGGCACGTCTTGCGCAAGGCGAACGAGAAAAATTGCTCTATCTCGAGGATACGCTTCATGAGCGTGTCTTTGGTCAAGACGAAGCGGTCCGTCTTGTTGCAGACGCTGTCATTCGCGCGCGAGCGGGAATCAAGGATCCGAATCGTCCGATTGGCTCCTTCTTATTCCTCGGTCCGACAGGAGTCGGGAAGACAGAACTCGCAAAAGCCTTAGCAGCCGCGATGTTCGATAGTGAAGATCATATCGTCCGGATTGATATGTCGGAGTATATGGAAAAACACAATGTCTCTCGTCTTGTTGGTGCGCCTCCAGGATACGTCGGCTACGAAGAGGGCGGTCAATTGACGGAAGCTGTCCGACGGAGCCCATATTCGGTACTCCTGTTCGATGAGATCGAAAAGGCTCACGGGGATGTCTTTAATATCTTGCTACAGTTGCTCGACGATGGTCGTTTGACGGATGCTCAAGGACGTGTCGTCGACTTCAAGAATACGATCGTCATCATGACGTCAAACATCGGTGCACCAATCCTGCTTGAAGCAGCCAAAGATGGTGTCATTGATGCGGCGGAAGAAGAAGCTGTTCGACAAGAATTGAAGCGTCACTTCCGACCCGAGTTTTTGAACCGGATTGATGACACGATTTTATTCCATCCGCTCCACCGGACGGAAATTGAACGAATCATCGATAAAGCGGTCGAGAAGATGACCTCGCGCTTATCTGGACGTGGCATTACGATTGATGTCACAGATGCTGCGAAGACGCTTATCTTTGACGAAGCATTCGAACCACAGTACGGTGCGCGTCCAATCAATCGTTATATCCAACGAACAATTGAGACGAAGCTCGCGCGTGCCTTGATCAGTGGAGCGATTCAAGATGGTGCCCGGATTGCGATTGACGTAGAAGACGGCGAACTAGTCATACACGGATGAAGCAGATGCTAGAAAAAGGAGTCGACTCGGCTGAAACGAGTCGACTCCTTTTAGCGTTTACGGAAGAACCATATCCGGATTCAATCGATGCGTGATAAGCTAGAAAAAAAGAGAAAGAGGGAACGCCATGAATGTTACACAAGCCCAACTCGAGGAGTTGATTGAAGAGTGCCGTCCGTATACGGTGCTTGGACAAGTTGCCAGTTATATTCCAGAGCTTGCGAAAGTCGACCCGACACAACTCGGGATCGCTGTCTGTAATGCTGACGGAACATTCGTTTCGGCAGGTGACGCCGACACGATGTTTACACTACAGAGTGTTTCGAAGATCATTACGCTCGCATTCGTCCTCGAGACATTTGGAGAAGACTACGTCTTTTCAAAAGTTGGTATGGAACCGACCGGTGATGCGTTCAATTCCATTGCCAAGCTCGAAGAAACGATTCCAACAAAACCGTTGAACCCGATGATCAATGCAGGGGCATTAGCCGTAACGAGCATGTTACCGGGAACGGATGCTGCGGATAAATTACTTCAATTGCGTCAATTCATCGCAAAACTATTGGATATTGAAGTGGAAATGGTAAAATATGACGCAGATGTTGCTGAATCAGAATTCGAAACGACGGATTTGAATCGGGCGCTGCTCTATTTCATGCGCTATCATGGTGTCATCGAAGGCAATGTCGAAGAAATCATCGACGTCTATACGAAACAATGTGCGATTTTGACGAACTGTAAAGGACTTGCTATGATGGGAAAAATTCTGAGTACATCTGGAAAAACACCATCAGGACGTCAAGTCATTTCACGTCGGAACGCACGAATCATTCGAGCGATCATGACGACGTGTGGCATGTACGATGCATCAGGAGAATTTTCCGTCCAAGTCGGGCTTCCAGGAAAAAGTGGTGTTTCCGGTGCAGTTGTTGCTTGTGGTCGAAGTGATTTCGATATGGCTGATCTCGGAATCGGTGTCTTTGGACCATCGCTTGACGCAAAAGGGAATTCGATTGCTGGAACAAAGATGCTTGAATTACTCGTTCAACGTCATCCATGAGCGATTTCAATCTGATCAAGCGCAGAACGTAGTTCGTCCTCTAAGCGCTTGATCTGACGCAAACGTTCCTCTTGATAAATGCTTGGGACCTCGAATGATCGCCATCTTTCTAATCGCTGATACGTGTCATTAATGTTTCCAAGTTGCGTCTGGGTTGCTTTTAGTCGATCAACAGCAGATTTCGGTTGATGCGTGTAGGGACGAAGATACTCGACCGTATAACGGTATGCTTTTGTAGCGAGTCGTAATTCATGCATCCGTTCAACACGCTTCGTTCCATCCTTTCGTTGCACTTTTTCAAATTGTTCGCGTTTTTTTTCATAGCGTTTCTCCGCGGCATGAATCAGTTCTTTTTCTGACATCCGCTTGAGACGTTTTGTCATCGGACCTGCTAAAAAACGACGAACGGATCGATCGAGCTCATTTGAGATCAAGAGATGCATCGTCTCGATTAAAGTCGACCGTTTTCCTTGGAGTTGCAGGGCAACATGGTTCGCGAATAACTGATCCATTTCTGTTTTGTTTGAAGTCGCTTCAAGCTGTACGTCGAGGTCACGGACTTCACCGAACGCATGCATCAGCCGCTTCCAAATCAAATAGACGGGTTCTTCCGTTAAATCGACTAATCGGGCAAATGTGATCAGTTTTCGTAAGCGAATCCGAGCTTGATGGACGTCTTCTGGATTTTCAAACGTCTGTGCTTCTTTCGCATAATGATTAAAGGTAGACCACGTCTCGAGCAATTCGAAGGTTAACTTTTCAGTATCTCGATGGTTCATGAGATGAATCCCTCCTTGGATAATTTTCGTAAGAGAGTAAGAATCAAATGGTTTAAAATTAAGGAGGATCCCTCCTGAAATGTGGTGGAAACATGTTAGAAACAGTTACGTTCTCAGGAAAGATGAAACAGTTCATGAAAATCTTCTTTCCGATTCTCGTAACGCAAGTCGCGTTTTATTTAATTAGTTTTTTCGATACGGTCATGGCCGGTCGATATGGCTCTGCTGATTTAGCTGGTGTCGGTGTCGGGGCCAGTCTCTGGGCACCTGTCTACACAGGGTTGACCGGTATTCTACTTGCTGTCGCACCGCTCGTTTCTCAAGCGATGGGCGCAAAACGAGAACGAGAAGTCAAACGAATCGTCATGCAGGCATTGTATGTCGCTGTCGTGATCATTGGGTTGACAGTAGTCATCGGACTCCTCGCCGTCAATCCAATTCTCGAACGGATGGAGTTATCGGCAGAAGCACGTGAAGTTGCACGGAATTATCTCGTGATGCTAGCGCTAGGAATCGTGCCGATGTTCGTTTTCTTTGTCTTACGAACACTTGTCGATTCGTTAGGGAAATCAAACATCACGATGGTCTTACTACTAATCTCTTTACCCATTAACGTCCTTTTCAATTATCTATTCATCTTCGGCAACTTCGGTTTTCCAGAACTCGGTGGAGTAGGTGCGGGAGTTGCGACTGCCATCACGTACTGGATTCTCTGTCTAGCAATCATCGCTGTTGTCTTTAAAGGAGAGTTGTTCCAACGTCTTGGTATTCTCCGGCGCTTTTATCGTCCAGACATGAAGCGGATTAAAGAGTTGATTCTACTGGGTGCTCCAATTGGTCTCGCTATTTTTTCTGAAGTCAGTATTTTTTCAGCAGTCACATTGTTGCTTGGAGCATACGGTGATGTCATCATCGGTGCCTATCAAGCCGCGATCAACTTCGCTTCCTTCGTCTATATGATCCCGTTATCCGCTGCGTCTGCGTTGACAATCACAGTCGGTTTTGAAGTCGGAGCCAAACGAATCAAGGATGCTGTCCAGTATGTCGTCATTGGATTGACGATGTGTGTTGCCGTCTCTTTGTTCTCCGGGATCTTGTTGTACTTAAAGAATGAAGAACTGGCGGCGTTATATAGTCGAGACCCACAAGTCATCGAAGCAGCCGCACACTTCATGATTCTAGCGATTTTCTTCCAACTGTCGGATGCCGTCGCTGCACCAACGCAAGGTGCACTACGCGGATTTAAGGACGTTAACGTTACTTTCTTGTTGACGATCGCAGCCTACTGGGTCATCGGACTACCATTAGGTTTTTATCTCGAACGCTACACAGCGCTCGGACCAGATGGTTACTGGTGGGGATTGATCATCGGTCTTGCAGTCGGAGCAACCCTCTTGCTTGTTCGTTTAATGTACTTAATCCGTAAATCAAGGAGGCTGGCAACTTGAAATTCTCAAAACAACGAATCATGACGATTGCGAAGATCATCTTGCCGATTGTCTTGATTGGATTCATTTTTTATCAAGGACAAAACGAATTGCGAAGTCTGTCTCTGAAGGAATCGATTCAAGCCATCCGTCAAGTGCCTTCTTGGCAGTTCATCCTGTTGATTCTTTCAGGTCTCGCGGCAGTCTCGACGATGTTCTTTTATGACTTCTTCCTGTTGCGCTCGCTAGAAGCAAAAGCACCGGTCGGACTGATTTTCCGGGCGTCCTGGATTGCAAACTCCTTTAACGGGATCATCGGCTTTGGAGGTCTCGCAGGAATGGCTATCCGGTCTGCCCTCTATCGACCATTCGTCGAAGGTGGTCGTTTGTTGAAGGCGATCGGCTGGATGGCACCGACATTGATTAGTGGTTTATCAATCTTGTCGACATTGTCACTCCTGCACATCTTCCCGGCATTTGAAGTGCTTGAAATGAAGAAATGGCTATGGCCGGTCATCATCGGCGTCGCTTTATTCTTCCCACTGTACTTATTGTTCTCGTTTCGGCGTGGGAACAGCAGTATTCATCCGAAATCGATTGCTTTGTACTCCATCGTATCGCTAGCAGAATGGTTCAGTGCCGGTGTTGTCGTTTATTTCATTTTGGCATCACTTGGGACAGATGTTAGTTTTGCAAAAGTCATCGGTGTCTTCATCATTGCTGCCACGGCAGGATTGATTTCAATGGTACCTGGCGGATTCGGTTCATTTGACTTAGTATTTTTAATTGGTATGCAACGTGCGGGTGTTGAGGAAGGTATTGTCTTGACAGGCCTACTGATCTATCGCCTCGTCTACTACTTGATTCCATTCTTGATCGGGGTTATCTTCTCAGCACGAGAATTCAGTGGTCCGGTCGTTAAGATGATTGAAGACAAACCGATTGTCGGTCCGTCTGTTGAGGTTGGGGGTGTCATTTGGCGCTTACAACTGCGATTCCTCAGTAAAATTCGTCACTTCACCTTAGCATTGATCACGCTTGTTGCCGGTATCACGATTTGGGGAATCGCTATTTTACCACCCGTCTCTACGCAATATGAATATCTGGAATCGAAATTACCACATGAAGCGCTGTTACTTGCGAACAGTTTCTTCTTAATGGGTGGCTTATTATTCGTCCTCTTATCGACGGCTCTCTATCGTCGAACAAAACGTTCGTTATACATGATGTATGGCGCATCTTTCTTTGCATTGGTCGGGATGGTACTTCGCGGATTTAACCTGATTTCGTTCCTTGCAGTTGTGATTGTTCTCATCTTGTTACTCATGTCACGCAAGGCATTTCACCGAGAACGGACGCTCATTACAACGACACGTTTCATTCGTGTTGCATTCGTTGGACTCCTCTACATCGGTGGTTTCGTCTTTTTCGGATATGCGTTCTACACACTGGGATCAGCAGACGGAACAAAAGTTTACCCGGCTCATGAGATTTTCATGTTCGCTGCGAGTGCGTCTATCTTTGCGCTCGTTTACGGACTAGTATTCATTCGTTTATTTAATACATTCAATCAACCGGTACTCGGGGAGTTGTTCGATGGTGAAAAAATTCAATCCGTCTTAACCGAACAAGGTGGAAACTATTTGAGCCATTTGGCGTTTCTCGGAGATAAGCGCTTCTTCTTTTCAGAGACAGGTCGTTCGTTCATCCAGTTTAGTCAGACCGGTAATCGAATTATGATGCTTGGTGATCCAAGTGGAGATCCAAAGGAACACTCGCAAGTCATTGCGTCTTTCTTGCGTCGAGTTGAAGATCTCGGCTATATTCCGAACATCTACCAGATTCAAGCGCAAAACATGTCGCTCTATCATGATTTCGGTTTCAACTTCTTTAAACTCGGAGAAGAGGCGATTGTTGATATTCCATCATTCACCGTTTCAGGAAAGAAGCGGGCTGGACTTCGATCAATCAAAAATCGTTTTGAACGAGAAGGCATGACGTTTGAAGTGATCGAGCCACCTTTCTCGAATGTATTGTTAGCAGAGCTTCAGGAAGTCTCTGATGAGTGGTTGGGGGATAAGTCGGAAAAAGGCTTCTCGCTCGGTTATTTTCATGAGCCGTACTTAAACCGGGCACCGATTGGCGTCATGCGTGAAGCGGAAGGACGATTGATTGGGTTCATGACATTCATGCCTGCTTACCAAGAAGGTGTTCTATCGATCGACTTAATGCGTTTTCGACCAGACGGACCGAACGGAATCATGGATGCGATGTTCATTCGATTGTTTGAGTATGCGAAGGAAGAAGGATACCGGACATTCAACATGGGAATGGCGCCACTCTCGTCCGTCGGTGAGGATGAGACTTCCTTCTGGCAAGAGCGTGTGGCAGCGGATGTCTTCAATAATATTCGCTACATGTACAGTTTTACGGGTCTACGACGTTACAAAGAAAAGTATGATCCAAAATGGGAAGGACGATACCTGGCGTACCGGAAGCGTCAATCTTTACCGATGGCGATCTTAAAAGCAACGCGTCTGATTTCCCGAAAAAAAGACCGGATTTTATTACCGTGATCGACTGACGCATAAAGATGACAGTCGACGGGTATACAAAGGGCGACCACTTGTCTAGAGACGAGTGAGGTCGTCCTTTTATATTCTATGATGAAATGTACAAAGGTCTATACAACTAGAATTAATCGCGTTATACTAAATACGGAAGCAAGTAATGGTACGGTCAGAGAAAGGATGATGACAGATGACAGTAATCATCAATGCCCGAATTTATACGGGAGAGCAGACGATCGAAGATGGATTCATTCGTTTCGGACGGACGATTGAGGCGATTGGTCCGATGACTGCATTCGAAGAAGTTGCAGGAGAGGAGACGATTGATGCGCACCATCAATCGCTCATTCCCGGAATGATTGATGTGCATATTCATGGCGGATATGATGTCGATGTCATGGATGGGGATGCCAAGAGCTTGCGTCATTTCAGCCAGCAGATGTTACAAGAAGGCGTGACCTCGTTTTTAGCGACGACAATTACACAGGACTGGGAAAACATTACGCAAGCGCTTGAGACGGTCCGAGAAGTCGTAGCGCAAGACGATACAACGATCGTTGGTGTTCATCTCGAGGGACCGTTCATCAATCCAGATTATGCGGGCGCGCAGCCGCATGAACATATCGTCGAACCGGATGTCGAGCAGTTCTTAAAATGGCAACAAGCTTCTGGAAGCACGATCAAGCTCGTGACTTACGCTCCGGAGCGTCCGGGAGCGCGTGCGTTTGAGGAAGCAGTGCGATTGACGGGTGCGATTCCGTCAGCCGGACATACCGACGCGACGTATGCACAAAATCAAGCCGGTCACGTCACTCATGGTACTCATCTCTATAATCAAATGCGGGCGTTACATCATCGAGAACCGGGAACGGTCGGGTACTGTCTCCTAACACCGGATGTTTATGCAGAAATCATTCCGGATGGAATTCATAGTGCTCCGGAGATGGTAGATTTCGCCTACCGAATGAAAGGTGCAGACCGATTGATCGTCATCACGGATGCGATGCGTGCAAAAGGATTAGCTGATGGTGAGTATGAGTTAGGTGGTCAGGCTGTATTCGTTCAAGATGGTGCGGCACGTCTTGAAAACGGTAGTTTAGCTGGAAGTGTTTTGACGATGGACGCCGCATTACGAAATATCATCGCCTATACCGGCTGTTCGCTTGAAGACGCCGTTCGTATGACATCGGTCAATGCGGCAAAAGAGCTTCAATTGAATCAAAAGGGAAGTCTTGCAGTAGGCAAAGATGCAGATATTGTCTTGCTCAACGAAGCATTACAGATTCAAGAAACGATTCATCGTGGTACGCGTCATCGGATCACGAACGGAAAGGAGTCTACCTCATGAAATGGATGATTGTAGAAAAAGGAGAAGAATTAGCGCAGGTGGCATATCAATTTTTAAAACAGGAAATTGAGCGGCACCCGGAAGGTTTAACAGTAGGACTGGCAACAGGTAGTTCACCAGTTGGTGTTTATGAAGAATGGCGGAAGGATTCTCTTGACTGTCGGCATGTGACGACGGTCAATCTAGACGAGTATGTCGGTCTCAGCCCAGAGCATCCTCAAAGTTATCATACGTTTATGCAAGAGCATCTATTTAAGGATGTTGCGTTTAAGGAGTCGTTCGTACCAATCGGGAATACGGAAGATTCTGCCCAAGAAAGTAAACGTTATGAAGCACTCGTCCGAGAGCGGGGAATTGATATTCAATTGCTTGGAATCGGCGCGAATGGACATATCGCCTTTAATGAACCGGGAACACCCTTTGATGCTAAAACACACGTAACGGAGTTAACGGAATCGACGCGAGAAGCGAACAAACGTTTCTTTGATCGACTCGAAGAAGTACCGACAAAAGCCATCACGATGGGAATTGGTACGATCATGGAGGCGAAAAAGATCCTTCTCGTCGCCTCAAGCGAACGAAAGGCAGAAGCTGTCCGCGATATGATGGAAGGCATCGCCACAACGGATTGTCCGGCGACCGTTCTCAAACGTCATGCGGATGTCATGGTGATCCTAGATGAAGAAGCCGCTTCTTTATTGTCAGATGACGCTAAACGTACAGGACGAGCAGCTTATCTGAATTTCATGAAAGTATGACGATGAAAAAGTGATGGATCAAAAGGGATCGAGACAATCAGCGGATTGACTCGATCCTTTTTTTTGATTCTGTTGAGCCTAGTCTCATGCGATTTGTTATTTGGACAGAGAGGCATGAATGAGACGTTTACCGGGTTCACTCATTCTCATGTTGCGAAGAACACGCAATTCACGATTTTTTTGATGTAGCGATTCTATTCGATTTCTTTAATAGAAACGTAAATTGACATTTCATTAAATGTCCGGATAATGGAGATTAGCGAACTTTACGGAAAATTTACATGAAAATGAGGGTTTACATGATGGAAACGCGATCCGCACGAAAGAGACAGCCAAGTGCTGGCAAGATGTTCATGAAAGTCGTCGCTGCACTCGTCCTGCTTGTCACAATCATCGGTTCTGGTTACGCTGGAGCTGTTTTTATTAAAACGCAAGAAACATTGGCAAAGACGCAGATTAAGATTCCTGGCTCAAAAGTGAGCTCTAAATATGATGATGTACCGTCCGAATCATTCTTGATTCTTGGAACGGATGAAACGAAAAAAAGTAAAGAACGCAATGAACCGGCGCGATCAGACGTCATGATCGTCGGAATTTTGAATAAAAAAACGGAACAATTGGTACTGACGAGTATTCCACGCGATTCACTTGTCAACATTGATTATTCGAAATACGATGTACCGTACGGTAAAACAGGGGTAGAGCAAGATAAAATCACCCATGCCCATTATTTCGGTTCGATGGATAAATCAAATTCTTACAATGGGATTAAATTAGCACGTGAAACGACAGAGAATTTGCTCGGGATTCAAATCGATCACGTCGTCAAAGTCAACTTCCAAGGATTCGTTCAATTGATCGATGCATTGAATGGTGTGGATATTGATGTACGATATGCGTTTAAGGAACAAGACTCCAAACGTAAAGCAGGTACTGTCACTGTGGATAAAGGCATGCAACATCTGACAGGTGAACAGGCGCTCGCTTATGTCCGGAATCGCCATGACGATCCGCTCGGTGATATCGGTCGCGGTCAAAAACAGATGCAAGTTATTCAAGCGGTCGCAAAAGAAGCGGCAAGCTTCCGTTCACTTAGTGCGTACCGTGATATCTTAGATGCTGTTGGCGATAACGTCGAAACGAACTTAGGTCCAAATGATTATACACGTTTAGCAGACTTCACGGCAGCCCTACGGAATACGACAGAATATCAACTTGCTGGAGAAGGGTATATCGGAATTAGTGGGAAATGGGAATATCATCTCGAACCGAATCAACTAGAGCAAGTGAAGAGTAACTTAGCAAAAGCAATGCAAGGTCAAGAAGTCGAACCAATCAAGGAAGAGACGGATCCTGCACAAAGTACGACAGAAGAACCGGTGACGGAGACAGAAGCGGTTCCTGCACGGTAATTAACGTTAAAAATCCCTTTGTATCATCGTCACTGTACGACGATACAAAGGGATTTTTAGCGTTGTCGTTCCATTTCGACGGTGAAGGTATAACGATCTCCCCGATAAGCAGAGATGACGTATTCGAATGGTTGCTCCGTTGCAAGATAGGTCAGTTGTTCAACAGATAGAACAGGCGAAGCTGTCGATAAGCCAAGATGACCAGCTTCTTCTTTCGTAGCAAGGCGTGATTCGAACGTTTGACTTGCGCGTCCAAGGTTTAATCCGCTTGCTTCAGCAAATGCATATAACGAAGCGGTCGCAACGTCTTGATCGAGTCCAGGTAAGAGTTGTTCTGGAATGTAGACGGTTTCAAGAGCAAGCGCTTGCTCATCGGCGATTCGTAAACGTTTCAATTCATATACGGATGCGCCTTCGCGAATCCGGAGCTTATTCGCGATCGTCATCGAGGCGTCGATGATTTGATACGATAGGAGCACACTTGTCGGCTCAAGTCCGAGGTGTTCCATCTCTTCTGAAAAACTCGTTAATCCCGATAGTTGCATGACGATTTTTTTATTCGCGACAAATGTTCCTCGTCCTTTTTGACGAATCAAGTAACCCGCATTGACTAAGTTCGAAATGGCTTGGCGAACCGTCATTCGGCTGATTTGATGCGCCTCGGCAAATTCGCGTTCGGACGGAATCAAATCGCCAGGTTGAAGGGCGCCGCTTTCGATTTGTTGTTTTAAGGCTGCTTCGATTTGATAGTAAATGGGGAGTGGTGAATTTTTATTGATATGCTGAATCACGGCATTTCGTCCCTTCGCGATCGGTAGTCTTTCATCTAGTGTACTAGGAAAAAGCCAAGCCGACAAACGATTCTGGATGAAATATGGCATAATACAGAGTGAAACTGACAGAGAAAGGTGGTCGAGGCATGCGCCCCGAACAAATAGAATCCGATGTCCGGACCTTTCAGACATCCATTCGCGCAACAAAACAAGTAGATGGATATTGGGTTGCTTTAGAGAAAAGTTACTTTTATCCGGAGAGTGGTGGACAACCAGCGGATCGTGGTACCTTAAACGATCAGCCTATCCTTGACGTTCAAATCGAAGATGGTATCGTCTGGCATCAACTGGCGACTCCACTTACAGGTGACGTCACAGGGATCGTGGATGATGCCACTCGGATCGACCATGCAGCTCAGCATACAGCACAGCATGTCATCTCTGCGATTTTACAAGATGAGTCTCAGATCAAAACACTCAGCTTTCGGACGGGAAGTGAGGTCTCAACGCTTGATATCAAGACACCCGAATGGACAACTGTGCAACAAGAACAGTTAGATCAACGATTACGTCAAGTGATTGAACAAGGGTTACCGATCACGGCGACAGAGTATGATGAGGCGGAAGCACTTCAATTACCATTACGGAAGACACCACAAGTCGAGGGGCGGATTCGAGTTGTTCAAATCGGCACACTCGATTATAGTGCCTGTGGTGGGACGCATCTTGATTCAACGGCACAGCTCGAGTTAATTCTCTTTACTGGAGTCGAACGGATTCGTGGGAACATTCGTCTTTCTTATGTTGCAAAGGAACGGGCTTATCAACTTCTGCAGGCAGAACGCCATGCCTTGCGGGAAGCGGCGCAAGCCTTATCTATTAAACCAGTTCAGATCGTAGAAGCCGTCCAAGCGTTACAGGACGATCAGAAACGATTAACGAAACAAGTCGAACAAGCGCAAGAGCAGCTCGCTGCGCTCACACTTGCGAACGCTCTAGAACAACAAGAAGGGATTCTTGTGTTTGAACATCTGGATGAAGAGATCAAGGTTTCTGAGCAACTCGCTAAAGCGATTCAAGAGGCGGGACGCATTGGTGTCGTCTGGAACGAAACGTCGAATAAGTTATTAATGAGTAGTCCGGGCGAACCACATCTCGGAAAATTCGCCAAAGCACATGTCCAATCATTTAATGGACGTGGCGGTGGAAGTGCGATCCAAGCACAAGCACAATTTACGAATCGGGATGATGCGATGGCATATGTCGATCGATTACGGGAGGAATATCAGTTATGACAGTTATTCAAGTACGTACAGCAGAACAACATCAAGCCGTTCGGATGATTCGTGAACGTGTCTTCGTTGAGGAACAAGGTGTACCACGCCATCTTGAATACGATACACACGATGAGACAGCGATTCATCTGCTTGTCTTAGATGAGCAGAGCCGTCCAGTCGCGACGGGTCGCACACGTCCATATGACGACCAACGCATGAAGGTAGAGCGTGTCGCGACGCTGTCGACAGCACGAGGAAAAGGATACGGTGGCGAGTTGATGCAGGCGATGGAACGTGTCGCACGTCGTGAAGGCAAACAATTACTAACACTCGGTGCGCAAGTCCAAGCGATCCCGTTCTATCAAGGGCTTGGCTATACAATCGTCTCCGATGAATTCGACGATGCAGGCATCCCGCACCGGACGATGGAGAAGAAAATGTAATCAATTTTGAAAGAAATCCTGCAAAAAGGGTTTCTTTTTTTTGTTTTCTATGTATATATATAATTCATAATGAATTTTTATACAGACAGATGAATTTAAAACCAGGAGGGAATTATACATGTCGAAACAAAAATTAATCTTAGCGTACTCTGGGGGACTCGATACATCGGTAGCCATCAAATGGTTGAGCAAGGACTATGACGTCATTGCATTATGTATGGATGTCGGTGAAGGAAAAGATTTAACCGTTATCAAGGAAAAGGCACTTCTCGTCGGTGCGATTGAATCGATCGTTCTCGATGTGAAAGAAGAATTTGCAAAAGATTTCGTCTTACCAGCCCTTCAATATGGTGCGCATTATGAAAATGCCTATCCGTTGATTTCAGCGCTTTCGCGTCCGTTGATCGCAGAAAAGCTCGTCGAAGTCGCGCATGAATATGGTGCAACGGCTGTCGCACACGGATGTACCGGAAAAGGGAACGACCAAGTCCGGTTCGAAGTTTCGGTCGCAGCACTTGATCCATCACTCGAAGTCATCGCACCAGTTCGGGAGTGGAAGTGGTCACGGGAAGAAGAGATCGCCTATGCGAAAGAAAACAATGTGCCGATTCCAATCAACCTTGACAGCCCATACTCGATTGATATGAATCTTTGGGGACGGAGTAATGAATGTGGCGTCCTAGAAAACCCTTGGACAGAACCACCGCAAGACGCTTACGCGTTGACGGTAGCACCACAAGACGCTCCAGATCAGGCGGAAGAAGTCATCATCGGCTTCGAAGCAGGAGTTCCAGTCTCCATTAACGGCACGACGTACCCACTCGCGAAACTGATCACGGAACTGAACATCATCGCTGGAGCGCACGGTGTCGGACGGATTGACCACGTCGAGAACCGTCTCGTTGGTATCAAATCACGTGAAGTGTACGAGTGCCCTGGCGCAACTGTTCTACTGAAAGCACATGCCGCACTCGAGACGATCACATTGACGAAAGACGTCGCGCATTTTAAACCGTTGCTCAGCAAACAATATGCAGAAACGATTTACAACGGTCTCTTCCACGCTCCATTGACGAAAGGTCTGAAAGCGTTCTTGACAGCAACACAGCAGGACGTCACAGGAGAAGTTCGGGTCAAGTTGTTCAAAGGAAATGCAACCGTGACAGGTCGTCAGTCTGCGGTCTCACTTTATGATGAGAAGCTTGCCACGTACACGAAAGAAGATGCGTTCGATCATGAAGCTGCAAAAGGATTCATCAAATTACACGGTCTTGCCGTTTCGACGCATGCGAGCGTTCATCGTCAGGCGGGTGTGACGAAATGACCAAACTCTGGGGTGGACGTTTTACGGAAAGTGCTTCCGCTCAAGCGGAAGCCTTCGGAGCATCGATCACGTTCGATCAAAAGTTAGCGAGTGTCGACTTGAAAGGGAGTCTTGCTCACGCGCAGATGTTATTTGAACAAGGAATCCTCGCTCAAGACGAATGGACGCAAATCGAGCAAGGATTAAAGCAACTGGAAGCGACAGTAGCGGATCATGTGTATACGCTAGCGGATGAAGACATTCACATGAATCTTGAGCGTCTATTGACGGAACAGATTGGTCCAGTCGCAGGCAAACTGCACACGGCACGGAGTCGAAACGACCAGGTCGCGACCGATTTGCATTTATGGATGGAGCAACATGTCGAAGCATTGACGACGGCATTACGTGAGCTTCAATTGGTCATCACGGAACAAGCTGAGCAACATATTGAGACGGTCATGCCGGGCTATACCCATTTGCAACGGGCGCAACCGATCTCTCTTGCCCATCACTTGCTTGCGTACTTCTGGATGTTTGAACGGGACGTCGAACGGTTGACGGACAACCAAAAACGGATTCGGAAATCACCGCTTGGAGCAGGAGCGCTCGCTGGGACGACATTTCCGATTGATCGTTTCCGGTCTGCGGAGTTGCTCGGGTTTGAGTCGATCTATCCGAACAGCCTCGATGCGGTCTCTGACCGGGACTTCGTCATCGAATACCTCGGGATCGCCTCGACCGTCATGATGCATCTATCTCGTTTTTGTGAAGAGATCATCATCTGGGCGTCGCAAGAATTCGGCTTCATCGAGTTGTCCGATGCCTTCTCGACAGGGTCGAGCATGATGCCACAAAAGAAAAATCCTGATTTCGCGGAATTGATTCGTGGGAAAACAGGGCGTGTCTATGGCAATCTAATGGGCTTCTTGACGACGATGAAGGCATTACCACTCGCTTACAACAAAGACATGCAAGAGGATAAGGAAGGGGTCTTCGATACAGCAGATACCGTCCTTCAGTCCGTTCAAATCTTCACCGGAATGATTGAATCTGCGACGTTTAAGACAGAAGCGCTCAAGAAGGCGACAATGCAAGATTTCTCGAATGCAACGGAACTCGCTGACTACCTTGTGACGAAAGGCATACCATTCCGGGAAGCGCATGAGATCGTGGGAAAAGCCGTCCTTTATTGTGTACAGAATGACTGTTTCCTAAAAGATTTGAACCTTGAGACGTATCAAACATTCCATCCTGATATCACAGACGACGTCTATCCGCTTCTCGATCCGGTTCAAGCAGTAGCGCGCCGGACTAGCTACGGCGGTACAGGGTTTGCTGCCGTTTCAGAGCAACTCGAACTCGCGAAACAACATCTTGCAAATTGACGAATTTTGAAAAAAATCAGCCAAATGACTGGATTTAACAAAAGATGTCTGCTATAACTGTAACTAACAACCGACAGATAGAGGCGCGGATGACATGAGTAGCATCATTCTTGAAGGCAAGCATGCCGAATGATGTGAAAGGGGAAGTCCGCCGAAGTGAACGAGAAGATGCTTACTCTTGTTTGCTGGTACAACGGTTAAGATCCGTTGTACTGCCGAAACCGATGTTTCGGAGCGCTATCTTACGTAAAAGAACGAATGACTTTGTCTTCGTTTGTCCGATCGTGATAACGACGGGCCGTAGGAACGCTCCTACCGGCCCGTCGTTTTTTTCTGTATCGGGACAAAGGAGATAGGATTGTGACAACTGTACTTAAATTTGGTGGAAGCTCGGTTGCGACTGTCGAACAGATTCAGTCTATTGCGAATTATTTGAAGAGTCGCGCAGCCGAAGGTGAAAAACTCGTCGTCGTCGTTTCGGCGATGGGCAAGATGACAGATTCTTTAATCGCTCAGGCGCAAGCCATTACGGATCGCCCCGAGCGGCGAGAACTCGATCGTCTGCTTGCCATCGGAGAAGAACAGACGATTTCATTACTCAGCATCGCCCTTAACTCGCTCGGCGTCAAAGCGTTATCGCAAACTGGCGCACAAGCAGGAATCAGCACGATGGGCGTGCATACGAAAAGTAAGATCAAACAGATCGATGGAGATCTGTTACGACAAAAACTCGAAACGTACGATGTTGTCATCGTTGCTGGGTTCCAAGGTGTCAACGAACTCGGTGACGTGACGACACTCGGACGAGGCGGATCGGATACGACGGCAGTTGCTCTTGCGGCAGTGCTCGATAAACGGTGCGAAATCTATACCGATGTCGACGGTGTCTACACGGCTGATCCACGAATCCATGCCGCGGCTCAGCCGATCCCCCACATCTCATATGACGAGATGATGGAGATGAGCGCCCTCGGGTCGAAGGTTATGGAAATGCGGAGTGTCGAGTTAGGAAAAAAATACGGCGTACACATCTTCGTCGGGAAAACACTTGAATCGAAAAGGGGAACATGGATCATGGAAGCGACGGAAACAATGGAACAAAAAGCGGTAACGAGTGTCAGCGTCACGAAGAACGTCTTGACGGTGTCAATCAAACACGTACCGCAAACAAATGCAGCAGTAGCTGATATCTTCGAACTGTTATCCAATCGCCACGTCAACATCGACATGATCAGTCAAACGACGTTCGACAGTGACATTTTCTTATCGTTCTCATGTCCACTCGATGAAGAAGAATTCCTCGATGAAGCCTTAAAAGACATCATGGATCGCTTTACGACAGTGAAGGTCGACCGCCATAACCAACACGCAAAATTATCTGTCGTCGGAATCGGGATGCGGGATGCAACAGGTGTTGCTTCGAAGTTGTTCGCAATTTTCCGAGCAGAGAACATTCCATTCTATCAAGTTACGACTTCAGAAATTAGTATCTCATACACGATTGCACAAGCAGACATTGAACGAACGGTTGCAGCGATTGCAAACGCGTTCGAGTTATAAGGAGGAGAACAGGATGTATCATGTAGCAGTCATTGGAGCAACCGGCGCGGTCGGTCAAAAAATGTTACAAGTACTAGCAGAACTGGACTTCCCGGTCAGCCGCTTATCCGCTTACGCTTCTGCTCGTTCAGCAGGGAGCACGGTACAGTACAAAGGAGAAGACATTACGATCCAAGCATTGACACCAAGTATCACGGAAGACGGGATCGACGTCGCGTTGTTCGCGGCGGGCGGGACGATCAGTGAGCAATATGCACCGTTATTAGCTGAAAACGGAACGCTCGTCGTCGATAACTCGAGTGCCTTCCGGATGCAGGAAACGATTCCACTCGTCGTACCAGAAGTTAATCCACAAGCGATTCAAGCAACGGACCGTTTGATCGCGAATCCGAACTGTTCGACGATTCAATCGGTCGTCGCATTAGCGCCGCTCCAGTCACTGGGATTCGAGCGTGTTAACTATACGACGTACCAGGCTGTATCTGGTTCAGGTCAAAAAGGGATCGAGGACTTGGCACGCGGGGCACGCGGAGAAGAACCCGTCAATTATCCGCACCCGATTCACGATAACATCTTGCCGCATATCGATGTGTTCCTAGAAAACGGTTATACGAAAGAAGAGCAGAAGATGATTGACGAAACACGGAAAATCTTCAATCTTCCAGCATTACCGGTCAGTGCGACGTGTGTTCGTGTTCCAGTCACGAATTCTCACTCGGTTGCGATTAACGTTACGTTTACGCAACCGACGACGGTTGAAGCCATCCGTGAAGCGTTAGAAGGTGCACCAGGCGTCGTCCTCGTTGATGATGTCGCAAACACGCGTTACCCGATGCCACTCGATGCAAGTGGAACGGACGATGTCTACGTCGGACGGATTCGACAAGATGATAGTCTTGCGAACACATTCCATCTCTGGTGTGTGGCTGACAACATCCGAAAAGGTGCTGCGTCAAATGCCGTGCAAGTCGCACGTCAAGCGATCGAACAGTCGATTCATTCATAACAAAGGAGGAGTTCTTCATGTTCAAAGGAGCAGGTACAGCGCTCGTTACACCATTTAATGAAGCAGGCGAGTTAGATCTACACGTATTTAAACGCTTGATCGAGCAACAACTCGCAGCAGGTATTCAGGCGCTTGTCGTCGGGGGTACGACAGGAGAAGGGTCGACCTTAACGAATGCTGAATTCGAGCAACTTCTGACGACTGCCGTTCAAATCACGGCAGGACGCGTACCGGTCATTGCTGGAACGGGTTCGAACAACACGGCAGCAACGATCGAGAAGACATTACTTGCAGAACGTCTCGGTGCGGACGCAGCGATGCTCGTCACACCTTACTACAATAAAACATCACAAGCCGGTCTCGTCGCGCACTTCACGGCAGTCGCCGATGCAACAGAATTGCCGATTATGCTATACAACGTTCCATCACGAACTGGCGTCGCAATCGCTGTCGATACAGCGGTGACGTTAGCACGTCATCCACGGATTCAAGCCTTTAAGGAAGCAAGTGGAGACGTCAGCTTCATGGGAGAACTGATGGCAGCGATTCCGGAAGACTTCGCGGTCTTCTGTGGAAATGACGATCAAATCCTGCCGTACATGGCATGGGGCGCACAAGGTGTCATCTCAGTCCTCTCGAATCCGTACCCGGCAGAGACACAAGCGCTGGCTGAGGCGTTACTCGCACAAGATCTCGTGACGGCGCGTCGGATTCAAGCCGACTTGTTACCGGTCATCGGTGCTTTGTTCAGTGACGTCAATCCGATTCCAGTCAAAGCATCGCTTGAAGAACTTGGTTTTGCAGTTGGTGCGCCTCGCTTGCCGCTCGTCCGTCAATCGGAAGCGGGTCACGCGCATTTACTCGAAACGATGCATGCTTACAAAGGAGTGGTTCGATGAAACTCGCGTTACACGGTTATGGTGCGACAGGACAGTATGTCGTCGAACTAGCGCCACAAAGTATTGTTGCAATCGTTGACCGGACGAAGTCATCCGATACGATTTCTTCATACGCGGAGCTAACAGAGATGTCAGAGAAAGTTGATGCGATCATCGACTTTTCACATCCGAGTTTGTTACCGGATTTACTCGCTTACGGGTTGGCGACAAAAACGCCACTCGTCATCGCGACGACTGGCTTTTCTGAAGCAGAACTTGCGTCGATCCAAGATGCTGCGAAAGAAATCCCGATTTTTCAGTCGTACAACATGTCTTACGGTATCGCGATGGTGCAGCAACTGTTAAAGACACTCGTACCATTAGCAGGGGCGTATGACATCGAATTGCTCGAGAAACACCATAATCAAAAAGTCGATGCGCCAAGCGGAACGGCCGAGTTGCTGTTGCAAACGATTCAGACAGCGCGTGACGTGACACCGGTGTATGACCGGTCGCAAACGCGGCAGAAGCGGGAGACGAACGAAATTGGGATGCACGCGATGCGCGGCGGAACGATCTTTGGAGAACACGAAGTCTTATTCGCCGGTGTCGACGAATTGATTGAAATCAAACATACGGCGTTATCGAAAAAAGTATTTGCTTCTGGTGCAATCAAAGCAGCTGAAGCACTCATTCAAAAAACAGCGGGACTCTATACATTAGAGACGCTCTACACACAGGAGGATTCACATGTTACTCACTGATGCTTACGAAATTGCTAAATTCATTAAAGATGCTAAAAAACAAACACCGGTTAAACTTTACGTCAACGGCGATTTGGCTGGCTTGACGATCGAAGGTGCAACAGCATTCGGATCAGATGAATCAAAGATTTTCTTCGCAGATGCAGGACTTGCGGCTACTTTCTTAGAAAAGTATTCAGATCGCATCACGGATGTTCACGTGGAGTATGATCGTCGCAACAGTGCGGTACCAATGCTTGATACACGTCACCTGAATGCACGCATCGAGCCAGGCTCTTGGATTCGCGATCATGTCGTTATCGGTGATAACGCGGTCGTCATGATGGGCGCCATCATCAATATCGGTGCATCAATCGGAGATGGTACAATGATTGATATGAACGCTGTCGTCGGTGCACGTGGGACGATTGGGAAAAACGTTCATGTTGGCGCAGGTGCCGTGGTCGCGGGTGTCCTCGAACCACCTTCAAAAACACCTGTCATCATTGAAGACGGTGTCTTGATTGGTGCAAATGCAGTCATTCTTGAAGGCGTCAAAGTCGGTAAAGATGCCGTCGTCGCTGCTGGTAGTGTCGTCACAGAAGACGTACCTGCTGGAAGTGTCGTTGCTGGAACACCTGCACGTGTCATCAAACAGAAAGATGCGAAAACAGAAGAGAAGACGCAATTGGTGGATGATTTACGTTCACTCTGATTGACGTCGAAGAGGAGGAAAACACATGGCAGTGGATACACAGTATGGAGAAGCAATTTGGTTAGATGGAGTTTTTCATGATCCGAAAGATGCAAACACAAGCGTCATGTCACATGCGATTCACTATGGTAGTGGATTCTTTGAAGGAATTCGTGCATACGCAACACCGGATGGACCGGCGATCTTCCAATTGAAGGAACATATCGAACGTCTCTTCCGCAGTTGTGCGTATTACCATGTCACGATTCCGTATACTGTTGACGAACTTGTTCAAGCAACGATCGATTTGGTTGCGAAAAACGGATTTGAATCGTGTTACATCCGTCCATTCGTGTTCCTCGGTACGCCATGGCAAGCATTGATGGCGAAAGATACGACAGTTCATGTCGGAATCTCTTGCTGGGAGCTTGGGGAATACTTCGATAAAGGCGCTGGCATTCGTGCCAAAGTCGCATCGTATCGCCGTGTCTCATCAACGATGATGCCGATGCAAGCGAAAGCGGCTGCTAACTACATGAACTCACAACTTTTAAAAGGTGAAGCGATTCGTGATGGATTTGATGAAGCAATCGCACTCGACATGAACGGAAACGTCAGTGAAGCGAGTGTTGCGAACCTCTTCCTTCTAAAAAACGGAACGATTCATACACCGTCGCTCGATTGTTCAGTACTCGACGGTATTACACGCCAAGTCATCATCCGCTTGGCACAAGATCAAGGCTATCCTGTCGTTGAACGTCATATCGGACGCGACGAGTTATATGTCGCTGATGAGATCTTCTTAACAGGAACAGCTGCTGAAATCACGAGTGTCGGTGAAATCGATCATATCTCGATCAATGGCGGAACACGGAACGTCGCTGATGAGTTGCTCGGTCTTTACCGTCAAGCCGTCACAGGTCAATTGCCGCAATATGCGGACTGGTTGACGTATGTGACACCAGCTGTCGCGGAATGACGACGCGTACACTCGTCACGATCGATCGGAAGGCGGTGCGACAGAATGTCGCATCGGTCTTCGCTCGGTCACGTAAACGTATTTTCGCCGTGGTCAAGAACAATGCGTATAACTTAGGTATGCTCGAGATGGTCGAGACGCTGATGGCGTCTGATGTTCATCATTTTGCTGTCGCCGAGTTGTACGAAGCCATTGAAATCAAAACGAATTTTCCAGACAGTTATGTACTGGTTATGAATCCGACGGAGGATTTTGAAACAGCACGACGTTTCGGAATTGCACTCGGTGTCTCATCGCTAGAATGGCTCGCCCTACACAGTGAACAGCTGCAGGGAATCGAGTTACATTTGAAGATCAACGTCGGGATGAACCGTTTTGGTGTCAGTTCGCTTCAGGAAGCGGAAGCTGTCCTTGCGCTTGCGCAAGCAGATTCGCTTGATTTAACAGGTTTATATACACACTTTCCGCTTGCCGACGAACCGGATGCGGATCATGATGGACAAGTCGAACGTTTCGTTGCCATTGCCGATGTGTTACGAAAGCGCCATACGTTCACGTATATCCATTCGGAAAACAGTGCGACGATCGTCAAACACGATCCGCGTCTCGCGTTTTGTAACTATGTTCGTCCGGGAATCTTCTTGTTCGGTTATTCGCCGATCGAAAAGATGGACTGGCTTGTGCCGTCACTTCGGATGACGACAGAAGTCGTTGAAATTCGTGAAATCGGACCGGGTGAACATGTAGGATACGGAACAAATTTTACGAGTACGGAACCGATGCGGATTGCCATCTTACCAGTCGGATATGGAGACGGTGTCGTCCGTGGACGGGCCGCTTTACCAGTTCACATTCAAGGGAAGCCTTATCCCGTCATCAATAAACTATTCATGAGTCATACGTTCGTCGCCGTCGATGGGACGGTTAAAGTCGGAGACGAAGTCGTGCTATACGGGGATGGCGTTGAAATTGACGATATCACTCGGACGGGTGCAGCGAACAATTCAGAGCAGATGTGTGCCCGGTCGTGGCGCTTGACGCATCAGTATCTATAAGGAGGAACTTATTATGTATGGAAGTCAATACCTGACAGAAGAAAACAATACGTTGCACATCGATGGTGTCGCAGCTACCGATCTTGCAGCACAGTACGGAACACCATTGTACGTGATGGCAGAACGGGAGCTGACGGATCGACTGGCAACCGTCCGGGAACACTTCCTTGATAAGTATCCGAATACGTATGCTTCCTTCGCTTCAAAAGCACTGACTGTCAGTGCGGTGTATGAACAAGTTGTGCGTCATGGTCTCGGAATTGACGTCGTCACGGGCGGGGAACTCTTCATCGCCCGTCAATCCGGGGTTCCGGCAGAACGGATTTATTTCCATGGTTCGAATAAATCAACGGCTGATCTTCAGTATGCCGTTGAGGAAGGTGTCGGACGGATCGTCATCGATCACTTTGCAGAGATCGCACAACTCGAAGCGATTGCGGCACAAGCTGGTCAGACCGTTCATGTCCTAATCCGGATCGTGCCACAAGTCATCGGGGGAGCACATGCGAAAATCCAGACGGGTGGTGTCGATACGAAATTTGGTTTCTCGACGCATGCGTCAGATTATTTAGATGCGATCGAAGCGATTTTAGCATCAGAACATCTGTCCTTACTCGGCATCCATTGTCATGTCGGTTCGCAAATTCAAGATCCGTCACTGTTCGAACAGACAGCTCGGACGATGATGGGCTTCGTCGAAACGATCCGTGCCCATCATGGTTTTACGGTCAGCGAAGTTAATGTGGGCGGTGGCTTCGGCATTGCCTATACACAGGACGATCAACCGCTTGATTTTGAAGCGACGATTGCGCGCGTCATGGACGTGATCGAAGCGGAAACGGAACGACTCGGTATCGAACGTCCGCGAATCGGTATCGAACCAGGTCGCTGGGTCGTCGCGAATGCAGGCACAACACTTTATACGGTCGGAGCGATCAAAGAAATCGAAGGCGTTCGGACATATCTTTCGGTCGATGGCGGAATGACGGATAACATTCGTCCAGCGCTTTACGGGGCTGTCTACGAGACGGTCATCGCGAACCGGATGAAGGGTGAAACGACGGAAGTGACGGTCGTCGGAGCAGCTTGTGAATCAGGTGATCTTGTCGCTGAAAAAGCGCAGTTGGTTGAACCGAATGGTGGCGATACGCTCGCTGTGTTTGGAACAGGGGCATATAACTTCTCGATGGCAAGCAACTACAACCAGTTCTTACGTCCGGCACTTGTTTTCGTCCGGGACGGGGAGTCCCGTGAAGTCGTCCGTCGACAAACATATGCGGATTTGGTTCAGTGTGATCTTGGGATCAATGGTGTCCGGTCGGAATCGTAACATACAGAGATGATCGATTGGTAAAAGACGAAAAACCGGCGCGATTGCGTCGGTTTCATGCATACAATCTATAGTGGTTCTTCTCTTCACGGAGAAGGATCGCTTTTTTGTGTTGGCATAAGCCTGGTCAATTTGGAATTTTCAAGACTTGTCCGACGAGTAAGAGATTTGGATTCGTGATGCCATTTGCCTGCATCAATGCTGTGACAGTAACACCGTAACGCATGGCAATGGAGTAAAGCGTATCACCGGATTTAACCGTATAAGTCGTTGTCGGAATTTTTAAGACTTGACCAATGTTCAACAGATTCCAGTTCGTGATGTTATTCGCACTCGCGAGGGCAGAAACCGAGACGTTGTATTTACGTGCGATCGAATAGAGTGTATCGCCTGCTTTGACGGTATACGTCGTACCCGTCGTAGTTGGTGAGCGGAGTAATTCTGAAATCGTGACGAACGAATAGCCTTTGGCTTTGAGTTTCGAAATCATCGTTGGCAGGGCAGTCGGTGTTCCTTTTGCACCAGCGCCGGTATGCATCAGAATGATCGAACCAGGAACGACTTTTGGCAACACACGATCCAAGATGGCTGTTGAAGAGATGCCCTTCCAATCCGTCGTATCAATATTCCATTGAATTGTTTTCGTATATCCTGCGGCTCCGACGGCACTTAACACGTTACTGTTGCTTGCACCAAACGGCGCACGGAAAATCGGTTTTGTCGTTTTTCCGGTCAAGGACCGGATAAGAGACTCCGTCCGAGATAATTCACTCGTCATTTGACTTGCTGTTAATGTCGTAAAATCCGGATGTGAATACGAGTGATTGCCGATTTGGTGTGTAGGAGAGGCGGTTGTGATGTTTTTAATCGATTGGGGATGGTTCGTTGCGCCACTGCCTGTTAAGAAGAAAGTCGCCTTCACTTGGTTACTTTTTAAGATACTTAAGATTTTTGCAATGTTCGTTCCATCTGAACCGTCATCGAACGTCAATGCGACGACTTTTTGTGTCGTCGTTCCTTTTGTCACAAACGTAGAGCTCGCTGCATCAACCTGTGAAGGAATCGATAATGGACTAAGGAGAAGCAATCCGATCATCATGATGGTGGGTTTCTTGATGTTCATCGTCTAGTACCTCCTTCATAAAAAACATGCTTTATGAGTACTCTTTATTAAGGTATTCCCTTTATTTTAAAAAAAGAACTAAGAAATTCCCGTTTTGCAAAGAAATAAAACTAAATTACAGAAAATTTGTTTAAACCGTAATCTTTTTGGGAAACCATAATATATGGAAATAGTAAAAAGGAGTGAGAAGGAATGATCGAATTCAAAAACGTCGGTAAGCAGTTCAAGGACAACGTCGTCTTGAAAGGTTTATCGCTCGAGATTCAAAAGGGTGAACTCGTTGTCTTCATCGGACCAAGTGGTTGTGGGAAAACGACGTCACTTAAGATGATTAATCGCTTGATCGAACCTTCTTCAGGTACGATTTTAGTCAATGGGAAAGATATCATGAAGACGGATACGATCGAATTACGACGTCATATGGGATATGTCATTCAACAAACAGGTCTGTTCCCTCATATGACGGTTCGGGAAAACATTCAATTGATTGCCGGACTTGAGGGGAAAGACCACGATGAGATGGATCAACGGACAGAACAATTATTGACGATGGTCGGGCTTGATCCGAAACAATTCATCGATCGTTATCCGAGCGAACTCAGTGGTGGGCAGCAACAACGTGTCGGTTTTGCGCGAGCTTTGATGAACGATCCAGATGTCATTTTGATGGATGAACCATTCAGTGCACTCGATCCTGTTACTCGAAACGATCTACAGGAAGAACTGTTCAACTTACAAGAAGAAGTGAAAAAGACGATCGTTTTCGTCACCCATGATATGGATGAAGCGATCAAATTAGCGGATCGGATATGTATCATGCGTGACGGGGAGATCGTTCAGTTCGATACACCAGAAGAAATTCTCCGTCATCCAAAAGATGAATATGTCGAATCGTTCATTGGGAAAAATAAAATCTGGAGTAGTCCAGAATTCATTAAGGCAGAAGATATCATGATCGAGGATCCGGTTTCAATCAGTGGCAAACGCACGTTGTTACAGGGAATTGAAATCATGCGCGGTCGAAAAGTCGACAGCCTGTTGATCACTGATCGTGACCGCGTCTTACAAGGTCTAATTAAGTTGAAGAATATCCAGACGATTCCGGATAAGAGTCAACGAATCGAAGAAGTCATGGAAGGTGAAATCATCGCCGTCAATGAACATGATTCGTTACTCGATGTCCTTGAGGTCATGAATCAGGAAGAGACAGGCTATCTTCCGGTAACGGATGCGACTGGAAAACTAAGAGGATTGATTACACGTAGTAGCTTACTTTCCGTCCTGAGTGAGCAATTCATTCACGAGGAGGAAGTCCAATGAACGGATTCTTTGATTATGTAAAAAACAATACCGATCAGATCGGTGACTTATTGCTTGAGCACTTGCAGTTGACGGTCTTTGCTGTCGTCATCGCTGTCGTCCTCGGGATTCCGATCGGGATATTGATCACCCGTTATCAAAAGTTTGCAAAGCCGGTCCTCGCATTGACGAGCGTTGTTCAAGCGGTTCCGAGTCTTGCCTTACTCGGTTTCTTGATTCCGTTCATCGGGATCGGATCAACACCGGCGATCATCATGGTCGTCCTCTATTCACTATTGCCAATCGTTAAAAATACGTATACGGGTCTGTCGAGCATTCCAGGGGATACGCTCGAAGCAGCCAAAGGAATTGGTTTGACGGATCGTCAAATTCTCAGTAAGGTCCAGATTCCACTTGCCTTACCAATCATGATGGCAGGGATTCGGATTTCTGCGGTTACAGCCGTTGGTTTAATGACGATTTCCGCGTTCATTGGTGCCGGTGGTCTTGGTTACCTCGTTTTCTCGGGTATTCAAACGGTTGATAATAATCAAATTCTTGCCGGAGCGATTCCAGCTGGTATTTTAGCACTCGTCATCGACTTCGTCGTCAGTCGGATTGAATATTCGGTGGCACCGAACGGGATTCCACTTGCGGATGGTCGAATCAAGAACAAAGCACGTAAGCGTCGCAAGGCGATGCCAGCCGGACGTAAGATTGCGATTGCAAGTATCGTCTTTTTATTGATCGGTGGAACAGTCGCTTATTCTTTCCTCAAGGAAGATAAGATTGTCATCGGATCGAAGAACTTTACGGAACAATTGATTCTCGGAAATATGTTAGCGGATTTAATCGAAGACAAAACAGATTTAGAAGTCGAACGTCAGTTAAATCTCGGGGGGACGAAAGTCGCTTACGGAGCACTTGAAAAAGGCGAAATCGATGCGTATGTCGAGTACACAGGAACCTTGTTGATCGACGTTCTAAAGCAAGATGTCGAGACAGATCCGGAAACAGTCTATGCAAAAGTCGGGAAGATGATTCCTGAGAAAAGTCAGGTCGACGTTCTTGATCCAATCGGATTTAATAATACGTACGCTCTCGCCATGACGAAAGAAGACATCGAAAAATATGACTTAAAGACGGTGTCCGATATGTCAAAAGTCAGTGATCGCTTGATTCTCGGATCAACAATCGAATTCGCGAATCGTGAAGACGGTTATCTTGGTCTGAAGAAAAAGTATCCAGATATGAAATTCCAAGATGTACAACCGGTCGATGGAGGGCTTCGTTATACAGCACTGACGAATGGTCGAACGAACGTCATCGATAGTTTCTCGACAGATGGTCTGTTGCAAAAATTCGATTTGACGGTACTAGAAGATGATAAGAAATTCTTCCCGCCATATTATGCAGTACCACTTGTTCGTCAAGAAACACTTGAAGAACATCCAGAACTGGAAAAAGTCCTCAACACGTTGAAGGATAAAATCACGGATGAAAAGATGCAAGAATTGAACTACAAAGCAGACGTTGAGAAACAGCGCCCGGAAAAAGTTGCGCGTGATTTCTTGATTGAAGAAGGCTTGATTTCAAAATAATGAGTAAGAGCCGAGGCGGGAATCCGCTTCGGCTCTTTTTGAATGCGCGCTGACGCGCTATATCGTTTTGGAAAATACGTAATCAAGTGATTAAATTATTTTTTGATGCGACTAGCGAGCCAAGCGCGAACAGTGCGTTGCTGAATCATACACGTTCTTCCTCTCGGTTTAATGTTCCAAGGCGGTGCTCGGCATCTTTAACGATACGTGCTTGAATCTCGACTGTCAACCAATCTGTTTCCGTTTCAGGTAACGTCGGCAAACCGTAACTTGGGTTATTCGTAGATGAAAACAAATCAGACATGATGCGTTCTTCGTATACTGGAATCATATAAAATCCCCTCTCTGTGTCTTGATTCATCTCTTACATCCTTAGTGTACGGAAGAATTGTAAAGACGGAAGAGGGGAGGTGTTAAGAACCCGTGAACTTTGTAAACGTTCTCACAAACTTGTCAAATCTTCTTCAATCGCCTCGCAACTGTCGGCATACTGCTGACCTCGTTTGACGTATTTTCGCACCGTCCGTTCCATGATGAAGCGATCATGGTCACTGATATCCCGGACGATTTTTGCTGGGACACCCATGACCATCGCGCCTGCTGGGACTTTCATTTTCGGTGGAACAAGGCTCCCCGCAGCGACGAATGCACCTTCTCCGATCTCAGCTTCATCGAGAATCGTCGCCGACATCCCAATCAATGCGCCTTTTCGAATGATGCCACCATGGATCATCGCCATATGACCAATCGTCACCTCATCTTCAATGATGGTCGGATACCCTTCATACTGATGAATCATCGAACCATCTTGAATGTTAACACGTTCCCCGATTTGAATCGGACCTTCATCTCCCCGGATGACTGTATTGAACCAGACGGATGAGTCTTTTCCGATCGAAACTTCACCGATGACTTTTGATCCATCCGCTAAATAAACAGATGGATCGATGTTTGGAATAAGTGAACCGACACGATATTTCATGCGTTTTTCCCCCTCAGACATTAAATCAATACTCTTTCATCTTGACGTTACAAAAAATAAATTGCAACAGCTTCCAAAGTAATTGTAAGATGGTAAAAATACGCTTACAACAGGAGGAGACAGGATGGAACAAACAGTGCGCGAACGATTGATCGCGATTGCTGCAAAAAAAGAGAAAGCGGCTATCGTCTATCAGAATATTTCAGTCATTGATGTCATGACACGTGAGACCTATACAGCGGACGTAGCGATTGATTCAGGCTATATCGCTGCTGTCGGAGAAGGATATGAAGGAATCGAGAATCGTCCGGGAGAAGGTCTCTTCATCGCGCCAAGTTTCGTCGATGCCCATGTCCATATTGAATCATCGATGGTACCACCGAGTGAGTATGAGCAAGCAATTTTACCGTTAGGAGTGACGACGATCATCGCCGATCCGCATGAGATCGCAAATGTTAAAGGCGCGGAAGGATTATCCTTCATGCTAGATGATGCAGAGGGACTCGCACTTGATGTCCGCATGATGTTACCGAGCTGTGTACCAGCGACTTCGTTTGAACATGCTGGGGCATCACTTGACGCGGCAGCACTTGCGCCGTTCGTCGATCACCCGGGTGTCCATGGTTTAGGAGAAGTCATGGATTATCCAGCTGTTGAACGAGCCGATCGTGACATGCTCCAAAAAATCAAACAGATTGAAGACGCAGGAAAACTCGTCGATGGTCACGCAGCAGGACTAGGACCGCGTGAGATCAACATTTATGGTGTCGCTGGGATTCGAACGGATCATGAGTCCGTCAGCAAGGAAGATGCGATTGTCCGAGCTCGTCGCGGTCTATATGTCGAGGTACGCGAAGGTTCGGCAGCCCGAAACTTAAAAGAAGTACTCGATGCCGTGACAGAAAGTAATGCGAGTCGTTTCCTCTTCTGTACGGATGATAAGCATCTGGACGATACATTACGTGAGGGAACGATTGACTACAATATCCGCTATGCAATCCGTCATGGGATTAAACGCGAGACAGCATATGCAATGGCATCGTTGCACGCGACGAATGCGTATCGTTTAGACGATCGTGGAGCCATCGTACCGGGACGCCGGGCGGACTTTGTCTTGTTATCGGATGCAGATAACGTCGTTATTGACGAGGTCTATATTCAAGGGAACTGTGTCGCACGAGCAGGGAAGACGATCCGACCAGTGCGACGTGCGCATGTCCCGGAATCCTTACGTGGAACATTGAATACAAAACCGATTACGCCAGAAGTGTTTGCACTCCCGCTTGATTCATCACGTGCCCATGTCATCGGAGTTATTCCGAAAAGTATCGTCACGGAGCACTTGATTCTCGACGTCCCGCTTCAAGACGGACACTTTGTACCAGTCCCAGAGCAGGATCTATTGAAGATCGCTGTTATTGAACGTCATCACGGGACAGCCTTCTCGGCAGTCGGCATCGTTAAAGGTTTCAAGATGAAACGCGGCGCGATTGCAGCAACCGTTGCTCATGATTCGCATAATCTCGTCATCGTCGGTGCATCGGACGAAGAGATGCAACTCGCTGCAGAACGTCTCGTTCAAGCAGGTGGCGGTGTCATCGCTGTTAACGGTCAAGAGGTCCTTGCTGAGTTACCACTTGAAATCGCTGGGCTGATGACAAATCGTCCGTTCCAAGAAGTCGGAGATACACTCGAAGCGTTAAACGATGCGCTCGATGTGTTAGAAGCCGATCGTTCGTTCAATCCGTATTTGACGATGTCTTTCCTTTGCTTGCCCGTCATTCCCGAGTTGAAACTGACCGACAGTGGGTTATTCGACGTGAAACACTTCCAGCATATTTCGGTCCAGGCAGATTAATGTCCGTCGCGAGTCTGAGTCTCATTCCGGGACTCAGACCGTTTTTATATCGATTGTTGTGCGTTAGAATCAAAATAAGCTACTTTACAAAAGGGCTAGAAATCCTTAATGAAACTTAATAGTTTGGATGTTGAATCATTTTGGAAAGCTTGTTATAGTAAGTTCTATATCATTTGTGAGAAATCTCACTTATGATGAAACTTTTATCTCGGAATGCCGTAGAAGATAGTAGGACAACAAAATGAGAAAGGAGATCATGATTAATGGATAAATCCTATTTTGAAGGACATGAAGCTTTGATTGCAGATGTTTATCGTTCATTTACTCGTCAGTTCCATGCACTACCGACACATCGACGGACAAAGCGTCAGTTACGAAATCTTGCATTTTCCGTCATTCGTCAAGCTAGACCGACGTATGAAGAACGTACCGTACTCTATGCATACTTCGCGGAATTCTTTCGAGCCGTGGAAGAAGGACAGGATGAAGAGATTGCTTTTTACAAACAAATCGCACAGTAAAGACCCCCGATGGCTCCGTCAGAAGGGGTCTTTGTTGTTTTTAGAAATGAACGTCTGTAAACAAAAAACAAGTAGCGGACAAGGTCCACCACTTGTTCATGATTGATTTAAAGGTTTTACTTTACTTCCATCCATTTAAAGCTCATATCGGCACCGAATGGGTGACGGTATAATTTATCGATGTTCGTCCGTTGCAAGTAAGCTTCACCTTTTTGGTAGATTGGTGCAATCGCATAGTCTTCTGTCAACAGCATTTTTTCAGCTTCTTGCATGTCAGACCAACGTTTTGCTTCATCTGCTTCTTGTTTTGCTCCCTTGATGAGATCATCGAATTTTTTGTTCGAATATTCCATTCGGTTGAAGCTTCCACCTGTCAACCACATATCGAGGAATGTCATCGGATCCTGGTAGTCAGGTCCCCATCCGGCAGTAGAAATATCATAGTCGCCTTTCGATTCAAGGTCAAGGAAGTTCTTGAATGGTTGTTGTTTAATATTAATCGTCAAACCAGGAAGATGTTTCTCGAGGTCTCCTTTTAAGTACTCAGAAACTTTTTTGAAGGCATCTTCATCTCGTGAGAGCATACTGAATTCTACTGTTTTAACCCCGAGTTCCTTCAAGCCAGCATCCCAAGCTTTTTTCGCTTCATCCGCATCATAGCTTTGAAGATCAGGGTACTTCGCACGGAAGTCTTCCCCGTCCGGTGTGAACGTGAAATCTTTCGCAACGATGAAGTTCGCTGGTTTTGATCCATCATTTAGGATGACATCTGCAATCCCTTGTTTCTCAAATCCAAGTGCAAGTGCTTTTCGAATGTTTTTGTTTTTTAACGCTTTATTCTTCTGGTTAAAGCGGAGGAAGTTAATTCGAGCATCTGGACGTGTTTTGTAATCATCTGATTTTTCATATTGCGAGACAAACTCAGATGTAATCGGTGCAAAATCGACTTCTTTTGATTCGAAGAGGTTGACACCTGTTGAGATTTCTTTAACGACTTTAACGTTAATTTGATCCATCTTGACACTTGCTTTATCCCAGTAATCTGGATTTTTCTTGTACGTCCAACCCGAGTTCGCTTGCCACTTGTCGAGAACGAAAGGTCCATTGAAGACCATTGTATCAACGCTCGTTGCAAACTTATCGCCTTTATCTTCAACAAATGATTGTTTTAATGGCAAATAGGTTGGGAAGCTTGTCAAACCAAGGAAGTAAGGGGCTGGAGCTTCGAGTTGTACTTCGAGTGTTTGATCGTCGACTTTTTTGACACCAAGTTCATCGAGTTCAGCATCTCCCGCCATGATTTTGTTGGCATTTTTTAAATCTTGTAAAATGTACGCGTATTCTGCTGCTGTCTTTGGATCAAGTGCACGTTTCCAAGCATAGATGAAATCATCTGCTGTGACGGCTGATCCATCTGACCACTTCGCATCTTTACGCAGTTTGAACGTATATGTTTTTTTATCATCGGATACTTCAACGCTTTCTGCAATACCAGGTGTCGGTTTGTTATCGCCATCTAGACGATACAGCCCTTCAAAGACGTTGTTCGTGACGATGATGGAAGTCGAGTCCGTCGTTTTCGTCGGATCTAACTGAGGTACATCCGTCGTTGAAACGAGCGTGACTTCCTTTTTCTTGTTTTTCGAATCCGATCCGCTTGTGTTTTCGTCATTTCCTTGCCCACATGCAGCGACAGCAAGTAGCGCGATGCTGGATAGTCCAGCAAAAGCGATTTTCGATGGTTTATTCATGGAACGATGACCCCCCGAGAGTTAGTGTTAAATATTTCAGAAAAATGTGAACATATTGTTAATTTAAGTGAAAGTGATTAAAAATGCAACATAAATTTTCAGATAATTCTTACTGATCAAGGTCTATATCCTCAATTCCGAGTGATTTTAAATAGTCATAAAGTAGGAATAAGGTCAGTGCATGCGGGGAATACATTCGTAAAGTCAATCGAACCGGATCTCCACGTAAACGCATATTCGTGATACGTACACCTTTACGCTCCAAGGCAAGAACGATATCTTTCGGGTCAAGTCCGGAAGGGAGTAACAGGTGTGCAACGAGAACGTTCGCCTCAAAGCGACTATTATTAGTGCGACGCATCATCCACGTTAATCCTTCCAATAAGAAAAAGAGAAAGAGAACGAGAAAAATTGACTCCCAGATGAAGCCGGCACCGACTGCGATTCCAATTCCGCTTGCACTCCAAATAATGGCGGCAGTCGTTAGTCCGCTGACGATATCATGAGGACGACGCAAAATGACACCAGCACCGATGAATCCGATTCCAGTAATGATTTGGGCAACAAGACGCATGGGGTCCATCTGAACATGAGTCGCCATATCATGATAGAGCAAAACGGATTTAATGGAGACGATGGTTAAAAGACAACTGATGAGGGTAATTACGAGGCTAGTGCGTATACCGACCGGTTTATTTTTGATTTCACGCTCGAATCCGATGAAAATTCCAAGTGTAGCGGCTAATAGGAGTTTTAAGAAGTCCTCGAGCTGAAATACATGAATCCAGTTCATTCGTCTCAAATCCTTTCTTTACTTTAGAAGGTGATTTGTTATAATGACTTTTGTGTCTTTCGAATGAATATACGTAAGATGTAATAGATATACGAAAAAAGGAAGTGTCTCATCATGAATCAGCAAAAAATCGGCTTCTTTGCGCTTGCTGCAATGGTCATCGGTTCAATGGTCGGTGGAGGTGCCTTTAACCTTCCTGGTGCAATGGCCCAAAGTGCAAGTGCAGGACCTATCCTCATCGGATGGAGTATCACAGGGATTGGGATGATTATGCTCGCATTAGTCTTCCAGCACCTCGCAAACAGTAAACCGGAGCTTGAAGGCGGGATTTACGCATACGCACGTGAAGGATTCGGACGTTTTGTCGGCTTCAACAGTGCCTGGGGATACTGGGTATCAGCCTGGATCGGAACAGTTGCGAATATCACGCTCGTATTTAACGCGATTAGTTATTTCTTCCCGATTTTCGCAGCAGAAAATCGGATCTTCCTGCTCCTCATGAGTATAGTCGTCATATGGGGATTATTCTGGCTTGTCTCGAGTGGGATTAAGGAAGCGACGCTCGTCAATCTGATTACGACGATCGCGAAGCTCGTTCCAATCTTGATTTTCATTCTTCTTGTTGGGATCGCCTTTAATGTAAAGACGTTCAATTTAGATATTTGGGGAGAGGGAACAGAACTTGGTTCGATTTTCGACCAAGTCAAAGGAACGATGCTCGTCACACTTTGGGCTTTCGTCGGCATCGAAGGAGCAGTCGTTTTATCGAGTCGTGCTAAAAATCGGAGTGATGTCGGTAAGGCGACAGTAACAGGGCTCGTTGGGGTTTTAGTCATCTACATCCTTATTTCGGTCTTATCACTTGGCGTCCTTAGCCAAGAAAAACTGGCTGGACTGAAAGAACCAACGATGGCATATGTACTAGAGGCGGCGATTGGACCAGTTGGAGCGACAATCATCATGATTGGTTTGATCATCTCACTATCTGGAGCCCTTCTTGGATGGACGATTTTAGCATCTGAGATTTCATACCTTGTTGCAAAAGACGGTGCGTTCCCGAAAGCATTCGCTAAGACGAACCGTAAAGGAGCACCAGTCGGCGCATTACTGATTACACAAATCGCGACACAAGTTGTTGCAGGTATCGCACTCTTCTCAGCACAAACGTATCTTGTCCTATCGAGTATCGCGGGGATTTGTGCATTGTTACCGTACTTGTTATCAGCGTTGTACAGCATTCGAACATCGCGAGAAGAACGCAATCGAAAAATGTTGCTCTTCTCTATCATTGCATCGGCGTATTCCATCTGGCTCGTCTATGCATCGGGAATCTGGTATATCGTCATTGCAGCATTAGTCTATGCGCCAGGAATTCTTGCTTATGCACTAGCAGAACGAGAACAGCAACGGACGGGTATGTCACGGTATGAATGGATTGCGAGCATGATTCTTGTTGTATTAGCTGGAGTAGCTGTTTATGGAATGGTCGTAGGAGAGATTCAATTATAAAAATGTTACGAAAAGGAAGTCACGGTGGTTTTAATCTACCGTGACTTCCTTTTTGATTAAGGTTTTAAGAATCGCGTTTCTATATCTTGTACGGAAAGGGGTTCAGAGAAAATAAATCCTTGCATGTACTGACAAGATGTCGTTTTTAGATAAGCTAACGCGTGTTCAGTCTCGACTCCTTCAGCAACGAGATTCAATTCTAGATTGTGACCGAGTTGAATGATGGAATCCAGCAAGGCATGATCATTTGTTGCCAATCCATCAATAAAGACTTTATCGATTTTTAATTCATCGATTGGAAAAGCACTAAGATACTGTAAAGAAGAATAACCGGTTCCGAAATCATCAATCGATAAGCGGAAACCGAGCGACTTAATGAGGTGCATGCGTTCGACCGTTCGTTGCGTCTGAAGAATCGCAATGTTTTCTGTCATCTCTAACGTAATCGAAGATGGGGAAATGAGTCGTTCTGTTACGATGTGCTGCAACGTACGAATGAAGGAGTCACTTTGGAACTGATGCGGTGAGATATTGATTGCCATCGTCAGTTCAGGATTGATCGTCTGTTGCCATTTCGCGAGCTGCTCACATGCTTCAATGATGACCCAGTTGTTGATTGGTGTGATCAATGAGGCTTCTTCAGCGAGTGGGATGAATTCGTCTGGTGGAATACTTCCAAGCGCCGTGTGATTCCAGCGTAATAAGGCTTCGAAGCCTTTAACGACTTGTGTTTGAAGTTCAATGATTGGTTGATAAGCAAGGTAAAGAGATTGATCTTCGAGTGCGGTGAAGAGGGAACGCTCGAGTTGGATTTTTCGTGTAAATTGTGCATCCATCTCATGCGTTAAATACTGAATCGTTCCAGTACCAATTGATTTCCCTGCATACAGAGCCATTTCCGAACGGCGATATAAGTCCTCAAGCGTTTTCGCTTCGGATGGATAGACGGTAATGCCGAATGTACAAGAAACGATGAGCGAGTGACCATTGATGTAGTAAGGGCGTTGCAATGCTTGTTGTAATTTTCGAGCATACTGGAAAAGTAGGTTGCTCGATGGTGCAGGTAATAAGACACCGAAAAGATCACTCGTCGGGTGAAAAGCAAGTACATCTGTCGTATGTTGTAAAAGACGAGTTGCCATTGCTTGAAGAAGTTGATCACCGACGTGTGTGCCAAACGAGTCGTTGATGACTTTAAAGCGATCGATATCGAACAAAATGAGTGCAATCGGATCATGCGAAGCAGCAGATTGGAATAATGCTTCACCTTCACGCAAAAATCCTCGTTTATTCAATAGATGTGTCATCTCGTGATGATGCACTAAAAAATCAAGTTCTTCTTCAAGGGCAGTTGTTTCCGTAATGTCATTCCCAATGAACAGATGTTGGAAGCGAATCCTGTTTGCATCGTAGATTGGAAGCAAAGTCGCTTGTAGATGTTTTCGTTCGCCTGTTTGTGAAGTGAGACTAAGGCGACCAGACCAAGCTTTGCGTTCGCGCAGTTGTGTCCGAATCTCTGTAACAACAGGACTAGATGAATCTAAAATAAGAGACCAAGGTTGATTAAGAAGCATCTCAGAACAATAGCCCGTCACATCGATGAGCTGATCATTGACGTACGTGATCGTCCCTCGTGCGTCGAAGACAGCGACAGAAGCGATCTGATCGAATGCATGACGCAAATCCATCAATCCTTGAAAAAGTGGTTTCATGTTTGTTTGCTGCTCAGCCGAAGGGATACAGCAGGCGAAAGCAGCGATAACGGTTCCTGTATCATCAAGCAAAGGGGATAAAAGAAGTGTTGACGTTACAGAAGTACCAGTTTTATGCAATAAGGAGGCATTCGGTAATTGGACGGATTGACGGCGTTCCAAGAAGGCATGCCAAATCTGTTGGCTAAATGCCATGTCTTCCCGTTCCAGAAGTGGAACAGTCTGACCAACGACTTCTTGTTGTGTCCAGCCCCAATGATTTTCGGCAAGCTCATTCCAAGAGCGGATGGTCAAATCAGTATTGAGTATGAAAGCGGGTAAAGGAAATTCTTGAATGACGACTTCGTAGGAATCAATGGTCGAACGGTCCATTACGTGCGCACGCTCCTTTATGATGAAAAGAGATGACGGTTCACTTGTCTTGTCTATTCCCAATATATTCAATTCTTACGCACTAGAATCCTTTCGATAAGACATTTTTTAGATGAAGATTCTGTGAAAGAATCTGCTATAATAATATTGAAAGCGTTTTCTAAAGAGTTATGAGGGGGAATCTCGATGAATCAAACAGAGAAAATCATTCAACAGACAGAACAGTTCGGAGCACATAACTACCATCCACTCCCGATCGTCATCTCAGAAGCAGAAGGTGTCTTTGTCACGGATCCTGAAGGACGCCGTTATATGGATATGCTGAGTGCCTATTCAGCGGTTAACCAAGGGCATCGTCATCCGAAGATTATCGAGGCACTAAAACGTCAGGCAGATAAGATTACATTGACGTCACGTGCCTTCCACAATGATCAACTGGGCTTTTTCTATGAAAAAGTAGCGCAATTGACTGGAAAAGATATGGTGCTACCGATGAACACGGGTGCAGAAGCAGTCGAGACAGCAGTTAAAGCAGCGCGTCGTTGGGCATATGAAGTGAAACAAATTCCGGGGGATGCTGAAATCATCGTTTGTGAAGGAAACTTCCATGGTCGGACGATGACAGCCGTCTCGATGTCGACAGAAGCAGAATATCAACGGGGATTTGGTCCGCTCCTTCCTGGAATCAAGACGATTCCGTACGGAGATCTCGATGCGTTAAAACAAGCGATCACTGAAAATACAGCAGCCTTTATCCTTGAACCGATTCAAGGAGAAGCGGGGATTTTAATTCCTTACGATGGTTTCTTAAAAGACGCGCAAGAAGTGTGTCGTACGCAAAACGTACTTCTTGTATCTGATGAGATCCAGTCTGGACTTGGTCGTTCTGGTAAATGGTTTGCATCTGACTGGGATGAAGTAACACCAGATATGTATATTCTCGGTAAAGCACTCGGTGGTGGCGTATTCCCGATTTCATGTGTTGCTGCAAATAAAGATGTCCTTTCTGTCTTTAATCCAGGATCACACGGGTCGACGTTTGGCGGTAATCCACTCGCATGTGCCGTCTCGATTGCTTCACTTGAAGTGTTAGAAGAGGAAAAGCTACCGGAACGTTCACTCGAACTCGGTACGTACTTCATGGACAAATTGAAACAAATCAACAACCCGATGATTAAAGAAGTACGTGGTCGCGGATTATTCATTGGTGTTGAATTGACAGAAGCAGCGCGACCATATTGTGAAGCGTTGAAAGAAAAAGGATTGCTTTGTAAAGAGACGCACGAGACAGTCATTCGTTTTGCACCACCTCTCGTCATCACAAAAGAAGAGTTGGATTGGGCATTCGAACGGATTGAACAAGTATTAGGTGTATCCGTCGCTCAGTAATTAGGATAGATTTCGATTGAACAACAGTGGACAGTCCGTTCACTGTTGTTTTTGTTTGGAGAAGTGTCGATTTTAATTGAAGAAACGTTTGAAAATCAGTAACAAGGGAACATACAACTATCGCAAAAAAAACTTTTAAATGGGGGTAATGAGTATGTCAAACAACAGTGGTCTCAATAAAAAAGTGGATGGTATCGTCGATAAAGTAGCCGGTAAAGCAAAAGAAGCACTCGGTAAAGCGACAGGTGATAAATCGACAGAGCGCGAAGGTAAAAAAGATCAACTAAAAGGTGACGCGAAGAAAACAGTCGGAAACGTCCAACAGAATTTTGAAGATACAAACCGTCGTTAAGATTGTTCTAAATAAATAAGACCGGACTAGATAATTATTCTAGTCCGGTTTTTAGTGTCTGCTATAATGAAATTTTGTATCAACTAAAAAGATAAAAATAATTTGTATAAAGGTCTAGTCATTTAGTTGTTTATGTGGAATAATAAAAAACGTAAAAGCGTTTACATTGTTCTGTCATTATCGTTTATTCAGGAAAGGGTGAAAGGTATGTTGCAGTTTCTACAACGAATTGGTAAAGCCTTGATGCTACCAATCGCAGTATTGCCGGCTGCGGGAATCGTGCTCCGATTAGGTTCAGCGGATATGCTGGATATTCCGTTGATGGTAGCAGCAGGAGGGGCTATTTTTGATAACCTTCCATTAATATTTGCCATCGGTGTCGCAATCGGTCTATCGATTGATGCAAGTGGGGCAGCGGGTCTTGCGGGAGCCATTGGGTATCTTGTCTTAAAGAATGGTGTCGACTCGATGAACAAGGATTATTCGAGTGCACAGATTCAGGCGAAGTATGATGCAATCGCTGCGATTGTCAATGATTCCTCGACCAAGGTCGACGGAGCGACACTTGGTTCGATTGCGAATCAGGCGACACTCGGTTCGACCGTTAATATGGCGGTATTCGGCGGAATCATTGCAGGTATCGTCGCAGGGCTTCTATATAATCGGTTCTATAACATTAAGTTACCGGATTGGTTAGCCTTCTTCGGTGGTCGTCGTTTCGTTCCGATCATTACATCAGCAGTCATGCTCGTGCTTGCTTTCATCTTTGGTTATGTTTGGCCGTTCATCGAGCAAGGCATCAATGGTGCTGGTGAATGGATGGTTGGTCTTGGTGCAGGAGGCGCTGCTTTGTTTGGATTCTTTAACCGTCTCTTGATTCCTGTTGGATTACACCACGTCTTGAATAATATTTTCTGGTTTGTCTTCGGTTCATATGAAAAAGCAGATGGTACAGTTGCGAACGGAGACATTGCGCGCTTCTTCGCTGGAGATCCGACGGCAGGAATTTATCAAGCTGGTTTCTTCCCAATCATGATGTTTGCGTTACCTGCTGCAGCCTTCGCGATCGTCATGGCTGCGCGTAAAGAAAATCGAAAAGCGGTTGCCGGAGCGATGATTGGTCTTGGACTCACGTCCTTCCTGACAGGAATCACGGAACCAATCGAGTTCTCGTTCATGTTCTTGTCACCTGTTTTATATGTCATCCATGCTGTATTGACAGGTCTATCGATGGCAATCGTTAACTTGCTCGGTATTTTACACGGCTTCTCCTTCTCAGCTGGTTTTATCGATTATGCCTTGAATTTCGGTATTGCAAAAAAACCATTGCTTATCATTCCGGTTGGTCTCGCGTTCGCGGTCGTCTATTACTTCCTGTTCTACTTCATGATCACGAAATTCGATTTGAAGACACCAGGTCGTGAAGATGAATCGCTCGTCACAGACACGGGAGTCGTTCTGACGGATTCAGACGATAAATATGAGCAACAAGCTGCTCAGATTTTTGCTGGATTACAAGGAACAGAAAATGTCACATCGATTGACAATTGTGCGACACGCTTACGTTTACAAGTCAAAGATCCAAGCATCATTGACGAAGCAGCGATTAAAGCGGCTGGAGCGAAAGGTGTCATGAAGATGGGGGCAACAAGTGTTCAAATCATTATTGGTACGGATGTCGAATTCGTTGCGGATGCGATGAAACGACAGAAGTAAAGAAAAAACGACCTCTCCTGAGCTCAGGAAAGGTCGTTTTGCTGTACGTTCACAACAGGTGCTGTTTTGCTCGAGCGATAGATCGGATAAAAGATTCCAATCAAGATGATGACGATCCCAATCCATTGAGAGCTCATCAGATGTTCACCTAAAATTAACACGGAACAGATGACAGCTGTTGGCAATTCTGCTGCTCCGAGCAAAGAGACGCTTGCTGGAGACAGATGAGGCGCACCAGCGGCAAATAAGAGTGGTGGCAAAATCAAGGCGAATAGACCGAGCGGGATCGCATATAGAAGAAGACCGTTTTCGAAATTCGTAGAAGATAAGAACGTCGTCGGTGGGTACATGATCATGACGAAAGCAAGACCACCTGTCATCATATAAAAACTCTTCTTTATGACGGGGAGATGGTTGGCAATGCGTCCACTAGCGAGTAGGAAAATCGAGAAACTAACAGCCGCTCCAAGACCAAACAACGTTCCGCGTAGGTCGAGGGGGCTCGAGTAAGCAGCACTCGCAAGAATTGCTCCGCCAATCAGTAGAATCGCGGACAGGAAGTGTGCGCGAGATGGTAAACGTTTGAATGCGAGAGCGTCGATGATGACACCAATCCAAGTGAATTGGAATAAGAGAATGATCGCAACGGATGCGGATACGGTCTGAAGACTTTGATAGTACAGATAACCGGTTGTACCACTTGAGATACCGATTAGCATGAGCAGACCAGCTGTCTTGATATCAAGACGAAGGTTTTTCGTGAATAAGGCAAGTCCGAAAATCATGAGCCAGCCGAAGAAAAATTGACTACCTGAAACGGCTGCTGAGTTAAATCCAGCGGCATAAGCGAGTTTGACGATCGTTGAGAGGACACCATAACTGATAGCGCCAATCAGAACGAATAAGGTTGCTTTTGAACGATGCATGAATAAATTCCCTCCATTTTTAATAAAAACCACACAAAAAAGGTTGCAACAGGGCCTTGTCCAGGTTTTTTGGACAGGGTTTGGTTGCAACCTGTGTGATTTATTGAGTTGATGTGTCGAGCAAACGATACAGTCGGGTTTTCGTTTGGTTGTACTGAACAGTCAGCGTGTTCCACTTCTTTAAAGACGCGGTAGCTTTCCGTGTTAAACGATTTAAATCCGCCGTTGACTCATCAATCTTAACGAAATCCGGTTTTTTCGTCAAGTGTGAAAGCACTTTCTTTTCGGCGTCCATCGCTTGACGATACGTTTTCGAGAACGTTTGAAATGTCTGCTGACGCGCCTTAATGATTGCTATTAACGCAGTTCCTTCTGTTTTTGCTTTTCCATCAAGCTTACTGACAACATCCTTAAGTTCTTCAAGGTCGAGTTCGGTGTATATTTCTTTACGTATCGTTTCTTCTTGGTTCAATAAGGCAAGACGTTCATCATTTAAGGCGTCTAGTTCCTCCCGTTCATTTTGGGAGCGTTTGATTTCTTCAGCCCCTGCATCAAGAACGGCTTGGTACGTATTAACTGAAATTTCGTCCTTACGAGCACGTTGATCGGCTAGCGTAAATGCTTTTTCCTCATCTTTCACTTGTTGTTCTAGCTTTTCATGAAGAGAAGCTCGTGAATCGTTAGAGCAGGCAACAAGTCCGAAGCTTGATAGAAACAGCAACGCTAAGAGTGATTTTTTCATCTGAATAGTAACTCCTTATAAATTCGAGTATTGCGCGAAGTTGTACGGAATGTGGAAATCTTCATCATAAATTGCAAACTGATATCCTTTTTTCTGAAGTCCTGCAACGATGGCCGGAAGTGCTTTGATAGCTTGTGGTTGTTCATGCAAGAGAATGATTTCGAACGGGCGCTCTGCTCGTCGAATGACCGTATTCGCTACTTCTTTTGCACTATCTTTGTAATACCAATCCATTGAATCGATTGACCAGTCCCACACACGGAAGTCTGATACATGAATGTCAGATGCCATCTTTTTCGTAATGCCAGGTGTTGAACCGTAGGGTGGTCGTGTCAAATGAGGTGTTAATTGTGTCAATGCATGAATCTTGTTCTGAACACTTTGCATCTCTGAGACATACTTACCTTTTTCGTACAATGTATCGTAATCATGTGTTTCACCATGTAATCCGATGTAGTGACCAGCTTTAGCAGCAGCTTTGACTTCTTTCGGGAAAGCATCTACCTGTGTTCCGAGATAAAAGAAAGTGGCGCGGGTATGAAGTTGATCTAATGTTCGAAGTAAATCCGGCGTTAAAGCAGATGGACCATCCTCAAACGTCAAATAGGCGACTTTTTTCGTCACACCATTCCATTTTTCCACACGTGCTTTTTCCATACTGACGACAGGAACTTCGGTGATGGATTGACCCGCAGTGGTCGATTTTTGATCAAGTGCAAAAACGTATCGGTACGCAACATATCCTCCAACTCCAAGAAAGATGAGTGTGAGAAGTAAGAAAAACCGTGGAAGAAACTTTCTTTTTTTTGTACGCGGTCGTGGACCGAGTTCGCTAGCGTGGCTTGAGGTAAATGGATCCATCGTTGTCTGTCGCTCCTTTTGTCAAAAAATATCATATACAGATAATGTAACATTTTGACTGTTTCGTTTGTAACAAACAGATGACAAAAAGATGACGAAAATCGATTTTTCTAAAAAATATCAATTTAATTAGAAATAGTCTGTCTAAAATAAAAAAACAACCACTTTGATAAGTGATTGTCTCGAGTATTTTTAGTGTTCTGTTACAGCGCATTCACTGCATTCCGTTTGATAGGATTCACATTGCTCATCCATTTCTTTTCCGCAATGGGCACACGTCTTTACGGGAAGTTCACGATAAAACTCAGCAGATGCTTCTTGATAAAGGGGCTGTTCCATGTGTTTTTCCTCCTTCAAAATAAAACGCAATGACAATTTTCTTATTTTTATTGTATTAGTACAGTTTGTTAATGTCAATCATTGTTTTATAACAGTTTATAAATGTCGAGTATTGATACAGGACAATAAAAAAGAGACATGCTACGATACCTAAGTAATCTGATAATGATAAGGGGGATTCATACATGACACAAGCAACACTTGATACAATGCGTGTCTTAACTGAACGACGTTCTGTTCGTCATTACGACGAAACGTTCAAACTTTCAAAACAGGAAGTAGAAGAACTATTAGAATGGACGACAGCAGCGCCGAGTGCTTGGAATCTACAACACTGGCACTTTACCGTTTTCCATTCAGAAGAAGCAAAACAACAACTTGCGCCGATTGCTTATAATCAGCCAGCTATTACTTCAGCTTCAGTAGTCATCGCGATTTTGGGAGACGTTCAAGCGAATCGAAACTATAATCCAGTCTATGGTCCAGCAGTAGAAGCAGGCGGTATGACAGAGGATTTATTCGATTCAATCAAGGCGCAAGTAGAGGGTGCTTACCAAAGCGAAGCATACGGGCGCGATGCAGCGATGTCGAATGCGAGCCTTGCTGCGATGCAGTTGATGCTTGCTGCAGAAGCGCGTGGATTATCAACACTCGCAATGGGTGGATTCGATCATCAGCGTTTTGCGGAAACGTTTATCACAGAATCACGGTACGTACCAGTCATGTTGATTGCTGTAGGTAAAGCGGTCGAAGATGCGAAAAAACGTCCAGCGTTACGCTTACCAATCGATCAAGTCTCAACATTCCTATAAGTCATTCAAAATGGAGGAAGCGGGGTTTGATTCCTCCATTTTCTTTTTTTCTTTTTTTCTTTTTTTCTTTTTTTTTTTTTTTCGAAAAACACTTGTCAGCCTTTTAGTTTCTTGATATATTAATACATGTCCTAGCAAGTACATAACGTACTGCAAACATGATTCTGTAGCTCAGCTGGGAGAGCGCTACCTTGACAGGGTAGAGGTCGCTGGTTCGAGCCCAGTCAGAATCATACCGAAAGCCCGCTTTTCCTTTAATGGAAAAGCGGGCTTTTTTTATTACTTCTTCAACTCATCTTCTGTGACCCATTTATGATTCTTGACCGGATCACCACCATCAGTCGGTGTATAGTCTACCATGTAGACTGTCGTCTCTTTTACTTCATCAATCGTTGCTTTCGCACCATCCATGCCTTTCATATGATCTGATTTGACGGTTGTTTCATCACCAACTTGTAATGGCTTAGTTGGTACTGGATCAAGTTCTTCTTGAATGACCCATTTGTGATTTTTCACTGTTTTCCCACCATCGGTTGGTTTGTAACTGATTGCATACACAACAGTATCGTAAGCTCCAGCAATGGTTGCTTTTGCTCCGTTCATACCGTCCATATGATCCGTCGTCAACGTGACGTCACTTCCTTTCGGATAAGTCGGAGTACTTGCTTCTTTTAAACCGGATGGTAGTTTTCCGTCACTTGAATGCATCATATCTCCGTGAGACATGTCATGTGAATTACCCGTACTTCCATCATTACTTGAATCGGATCCACAAGCACCGAGCCAAAGCGTGGAACTAAGAGCGAGAGCTGTTAACGTCCATGATTTTTTCATCCTTCATTCCTCCTGAAATCTCAAGTCTTTTTTACTATACCCAGCATTTGTGCAAATCGTGTGCAGACGAGGTGACAGTTTTGCCCGCCTGCGTTCATGACGCTTTTCTTCGCTATACTAAATGAGAGAGGAAAAGGAGGAAACATCATGCGTCGTATTTCATACTCGGTCGGAGGAATCGTTCTTGCGGCATTTTTAATTTGCGGCAGTGTGCTGTTCGGAACATTGTATTATCAGTTATCTCAAACGCGGACACAAGAAGTAGTCGATGGGTTGCTGAACCGCGGAAATACACATCGTGATGTACTTGTCGATTCGTATAATCAAGCAACGATGCAACATGTCAACATGATGGAAGCAAACTCGTCGTTTACGGTAGTCATCACAGATGCGAGTGGGAAACAACTTGAAGCGTCACGTCTTTTAACGCGTGAAATGAAAAGTGTATTAGAACATACAGATTTTGATTATCGTCAACAAGGTAAAGTCGTAACGATGCGAAATTTTTTAATGACGGACAGTCCGATTACCATTGAGGGAGAACATCGTGGTCATGTGTTTATGTTCGCTTCTAAAAAAATAGTGGATCACGTTCTTGATCCTTTGAAACAGCAATTTTTCCAAGTCGGTCTACTGGCACTTTTATTAGCAGGTGCAGCAAGTATTTGGACGACCCGTCTTATTTCACGTCCGTTGATTCAGATGGAAGACGCGACGGCGCGTCTCTTGGATGGAGAAGGAGGAGAGTTGCCGATTGATCGGCAAGATGAACTGGGACAATTGGCGCGTTCCATTCAACAATTAAAACAGGATCTCGATTTTTTGAATCGGGAACGCTCCGAATTTTTAACAAGCGTATCCCACGAATTACGAACTCCTTTAACATATATTAAGGGCTACGCGGACATTCTCGAACGTCAAACGTTGACGCCGGATGAACAACAACGCTACATCACAATCATTCGAGAAGAAAGTCAGCAAATGAATGAGTGGATCGAACAATTATTTTGGCTAGCGCGGATTGATGCCAATGCTTTTACGATGGAACGAAAGCCAATCGATATCGAAGATTTGATTCATCAGGTGATCCGGTTAGTGCGTAAGGACATCGAACAAGAAAATATTTTGCTCGAGATAGAAGGTGAGCGATTACAAGTGATGGGTGATGCGCAGCAGCTACGTCAGATGATCATGAATATCATCGAAAATGCGCGTCGACATACTTCGTCTGGGAAAATCATCGTTCGTTATGGTGTCAATGAAGCAGGTGCTTTCATTCAAATCGAAGATACAGGAGAAGGGATAGCTGCAGAATCCTTGCCTCATGTAACGAAACGACTCTATCGAACGGAAGCGTCTCGTTCTCGAAAGCATGGAGGAACAGGTATTGGACTATCGATCGTTGAAGCCATTGCGCAGGCACATGGAGCAGAGTTGATCATCAAGAGTCAACTTGGACAAGGAACACAAGTTACACTGCAGTGGAAGGAGAAATAAAATGCCGCATGTATTAATCGTAGATGATGAACCGAGAATGCTTGAACTACTGAAATTATACATTCAACCGTATGGATATACGTGTCAGCTTGTGGATTCTGCGCAACAAGCGTTTGATCTCTGTCGTCAAAATATATTCGATCTGATTTTACTCGATGTCATGATGCCAGAGATGGACGGTTGGACATGTTGCCGTCTCATTCGAGAACATTCTAACGTTCCGATTTTAATGGTAACGGCACGAAATCAGCGAGAGGACATCATCCGGACGCGAGAAGTCGGGGCGAATGATTACGTATCAAAACCGATTCAAGAAGGGGAACTGATTGGACGGATGGAAGTTTTATTGCAGCAACGATATGATGGTCTATCCTATGATCGGAAAGGATATCGTTGTAGCTACTTACAACAAACAATTTCGTTGACGAAAACAGAATTCGAGTTGTTAGGCGTTTTTCTGGATTCGCCAAGACGCATATGGACACGCGATCAATTAACGACATTGCTATGGGGAGTGGAAGCGTCTGTCGAAGAACGAACGATTGACTCGCATATTAGACATTTAAGAGAAAAATTGCGTGTTGCCGATTTTCCGATCGAACAACATCTTGAAACGGTTCGCGGCATCGGCTACCGCTGGATGCAATAATAAGGGGGAGCTTCAACCATGACGACACTCTATTTTGTAAGGCACGCCCATTCGACGTACTCACCAGAGGAACGGACACGTCCACTTTCTGACAAAGGACAAGCAGATGCAAAACGTCTACTTGAGACGTTTCAAGGGATACCGATTGACCGGTTCTACAGCAGTCCGTATCTACGCGCGATCGAGACGATTGCGCCGCTTGCTATGGATCGTCAAAGATCGATCATCGAGGAAGAAGCGTTACGAGAGCGGTTGTTAGCGCCAGGGGAACTGGATGATTTTCAAGAAGCCGTCACGTATGTATGGAAACATCCGAACGTAAATCCGTACGGTGGCGAGACGAATGAAGAAGGGGCGCTGCGAATTCGGCAATTCATCGACGAACTGGTGAAGAAGTATCCGGAAGAGACGTTGGTCTTTGGTACACATGGCAATATCATGGTGTTGCTCTTAGAGACATTTGACTCAACTTTTGATTACACGTTTTGGAAGTCTTTACCGATGCCGGCCGTGTGCCGAATGGAGGTAGAATCAGGGGTTGAAGTGAGTATTCGCGTCGTACCACTTTGGAATAATACGAAGTGAAAAAGAGATGGAACTGATGATTGTATCAGTTCCATCTCTTTTTTGATTGAAGAAATATTAAGTCGTAGGAACAGCGCCTTCATGCTTGCGAATCAAGTCCGCTGTTAATTGACCGGACAAAGTAACCATCGGGACACCGCCCCCTGGATGTGTAGAACCACCGACGAAATAAAGTCCTTCATATAAGTCACTCTTCGATGGGATTTTGAACCCACCGTTTTTCTTTCGATCAGCTGCTACTCCATAAATCGATCCACCGTTTGGACCATATAGTTCCTTCAAATCTTCCGGTGTAAAACGATATTCGAACTCGATTGATTCCCGAAGACCGTGAAGACCCATTCGTTCCAGTTTATCCAGAACAACCTCACGATAGGCATCCCAGTCGACTTCTCCTTTTTGAAGTGTTAAAGGAGGGACGTGTGTTAAGACGAATAAATTATCTTTCCCTTCAGGAGCTTGAGAAGCGTCGGATTTCGAGGAAACACCGACATAAATCGTCGGATCTTCAGGTGGTGTTCCTTCTTTGAACATTTGAGCGAATTCACGCTCTGGATTTTCTGAGAAAAAGAAATTATGATGCGCTAGCCCGCTGTACTCACGGTTCACACCGAGTAGTAATACGAGTCCGGAGACGGATGGTGCGAACGATGCTTGTAACTTTTTAGCCTGCTTCCGGGCTTTTTTCTCGGGTACGATCCGTTCGTAAGTTGGAATGACCTCAAGGTTTGAGACGACGATGTCTGCTGCATGGAAGGTTCCGTTCGATAGGACACCAACGGCTTTTTTATTTTCAAGGACGATTTGTTCCACTGGTGAGTTGAGATGGACCGTAACACGGAGTTCATCGAGTAAACGTTTCATGGCACGTGCGATTTGATACATGCCACCTTTAACATAGTAGATACCAAGCCCCATTTGAACGTAAATCATCTGATTGAAGACTGCAGGTGCCTGATAAGGGTTGGAACCAACATACATGACCATATAGTTGAACAGTTGTTCAAGATACGGATCATTGAGATGTTTTTTCGTACCGGTTGCAACGGTATTCATCGGATCCATCTTCAACAAATCAGACATTGTATGATATTTTTTTAAGTCCTTTAAATCTTCAAGGCTGTACTTATAAAAACTGTCGAGGCACAAATCATACATTTGCTTTGAGTAGCGGAACAGTTCGACGAAATCAGCACGTGACGAGACGTGCTCGACTTCTTCAAGCATTCCAGGTAAATCACCTTTGACATCGATTTTTGTTCCATCCTCAAAAAATGTGCGCCATTGTGGCTCGATGCGTTCGATTTCTAAGTAATCATCTAAGTTCCGATGTACGCTTGAGAAGAGTTGTTCCAGTACCCAAGGCATCGTTAAGATGGAAGGACCAGTATCGAAAGTAAATCCTTTTCCACTACGTTGATTCAGTTTCCCACCAACGTTCGCATTCTTTTCAAGCATCGTGACTGCATAACCATCTCCAGCTAAACGAATGGCAGCAGACATACCGGCAAGACCGGCTCCAATGACGATTGCGCGTTTCTTCAAATGAATCACTTCTCCTTTAATAGATGAATGGAATCAATCGTTTTCGTTTTGCGGCCCATACCGTATAGGCAGGTCCAAAACCTTTCGTTAACATCGCTTCCTCGATTCGAATCCGGTAGAGCAAGAAAAAGAACATCAAAAGTCCAGAAAGAATGAATAGTCCGGACTGACCGGTGAAAAGGGGAAAGCTCATCGTAATCAACAACAATCCACTGTATAACGGGTGCCGTAAAAAGCGATAGGGACCGCTACTGACGAGCTGATCACCAGATGCCACGACGACATGTCGCGTAAACTGCTGTTTTAAGTGAAGAATTCCCCACAGCCGTAATGAAACACCACACCATAACAAAATGCATGAAGAGATGCGCATGAATGAAGAAACCGTTTCATTTGCAAAGAGGAAAGCGCAGGCGATCGTTCCGCTTAGGACAAGAAAAATCAAATAAAAACTAACCTGTTCTGCTGCGCCTGACTTAGACTCGGAGCGATTCCGAAAACGAATCATCTCACCGATCCAGCAGATGCTACCCATACTGAAAATCCATTCCCAAAGTGACACGTACGCTACTCCTTTCTACATCAGAATCATGTTTCGAAAACGCATACATCGTTATTTACCCATTGTAATTCGTCCTTAAGCTACATTTGGAAAACTTCAAAAATACTTCATTTTCATGACAAGCATTCTGAAAGAACCCTGTTTTAAAAAAACAATGGTATCATTAATCTAAAATATGGAATATAAATATCATTGGATTGGGTGGAAATTAAAAAATGGGTAAAAAACAGATATTTATAATGACCTTGGCCACAGCGGTAACTTGTACATCAACTTACATACCAGCAGTCGATGCATCGACATCTTCTTATCGACAAGCCAAGACACCCCTTCATTTACGTCAAGGCGCATCGATGGAACAACCGAGTATTGCCGTTATTTCGACGGGAATTTATGTGACGGAACTGTCGAAAGTCGGTACATGGTCAAAAGTACAATATGGTACGAAGATTGGTTATGCCAGCACGAAATATCTCCTCACGGATGAGCAAATCGGCGGAAAACGTATCGGTCAGACTCTCATCGTGAATAAGAACTTAGCGCTCCGCTCGACGTACGCTCCTGGTGAGAATCAACAAGCAAGAGCAGCGTTTGAGAAAATGCGTGTAGCCGCTAAAAAAGAGGGGATCACGCTCGTTTCATTTAGTACATATCGCTCCTATACCTATCAAAAAACGTTGTTTGATAAATATGTCGCACGTGATGGGTATGAGAAGGCGAGTACCTATAGTGCAGAACCTGGGAAAAGCGAACACCAAACAGGTCTCGCTTTTGATATCGGAGGAGCAGACTCTTCAAAATATGCAATGTTTAGTTTTGCAAAAACCAAAGAAGCCAAGTGGTTGTTTGCAAATGCTCACCGGTATGGTTTCCATCTTCGCTACCCATCGGGCAAAGAGTCTTGGACGGGTTATACGTATGAAAGCTGGCACTATCGTTATGTTGGAACAACGCTTGCTGCTCGCCTGAAAGTTAGTGGACTAACGATGGAGGAGTACTTCCACCTCGCACCTTGGAAACCAATAAAGGTTTCGACTTCTTAAAAACATGGTAAATAGAGGATGTTGACTTAGTCGGTTATTCGTCTCAGATGAAAGAGGTGGAACGAATGGCAAAAAAAGATGCAAAACATCATATCATGACGTTTACGTTCAAAGAAGAAGCGACATCCTATCAAGTATTTAGTGAGTTGAAGAAGTATCATGCTCGAGGACAAGTCGATTTTGAACAGATTGCTGTTATTAAACGGAATGAAAATGGTGCTTTTTCATTTGAAGATGCAGCAGATTTAAGCGGATCGAATCGCGCCGTCAAGGGTTCGCTGATCGGAATGGCAGTTGGTATCCTAGGAGGACCGTTTGGTATCTTGCTTGGTTCAATGACCGGTATGCTGATCGGTGGTTCGAAGGACATGAAGGAAAATCAAGAAATCCAAGAGACGTTCAAACGAACACTCGGTGTCATTCCACCTGGACAAACAGGAATCATTGCTATTGGTGAAGAGTTTGAACCATCCGTTCTCGATGGATTAGTAGCGCAACATGAAGGTACATTAGAACGAACCGATGAACAGTTAGAATCGTAAGCGTTATTGAATGAAAGGAGCCGATCGCTTTAATCGCGATCGGCTCCTTTTGATGTGCAGTTACTTAGTTGTGCGTTCTTTTTTTGCTTTTTTGAAGAAGAACAACTCATAGACGACTGGAACGATGATGAGCGTCAACAACGTAGATGTCGTTAATCCGCCGATAACCGTTAAGGCAAGACCTTTTGAGATCAACGTTCCTGAAGAAGTTGTCAATGCGAGTGGTACCAATGCCATGATTGTTGCAAATGCGGTCATCAGAATTGGGCGTAATCGTGTTTTACCCGCTTCAATCAATGATTCACGAATTGGCATACCACGTCCAACGTTTTGACCAATCCGGTCAACGAGAACGATTGCGTTCGTGGTAACAATTCCGATCAACATGAGGAAACCGATCATGACACTGACCGATAGCGGTTCTTTTGCTAAGAAGAGCGTGACAAGAGAACCGATTGGAACGAAAATTAGAGATGACAAGATGATGAACGGAATACGAGCTTTTCCGAATGTGATCAACATTGTCAGGTATACGAGTCCGATTGCAACGACGATTGCGATTCCGAGTGATTGGAAGATTTCGATTGTATCATCGTTTCCGCCACCACTCGTCAATGAAACACCGTCTGGTAAGTCAATTTTTTCGACGTCAGCTTTCACTGCATTCGATACGTTTTGGACATCGTCTCCTTTGACTTGTCCAGATACGCGAGCATAGACTTTTCCGTCAAGCTTTTGAATCGATGTGAATGTCTCAACTTCATTGACGTTCGCCACATCTTTTAAAGCGACAGGACCGTTTGCTGAGAAGAGTTGGACGTCTTCGAGATCTTCTTTCGAGACGAGTCCTTCTTCGTAAGATAATTGTACATCTTGATCCTTATTATCGAGATTTAGCGTACCAACTGTGACCGGTTTCGTTTGATCGTTAACGGTACCGAGAATCTGGAAGCCAGATAGTCCACGATCACTTGCTTTTTCTGGATCAATTTCAACGAGGAACTGCTTTTGTTTTTCGCTGAAGTTGTTTGTGATATATTTCAAATCATTGTTTTTCGACATATTATCTTCGACGAGTTTTGCTGCTTCTTGAAGGGCTTCAAGGTCGTTTGAGAACAAGTCGACATCGACGTTGTTATTCGATGGAGGACCACCTGTCGATAGCTCAGCCACACTAATTTTAACATCAACATTTTCACCTTGAGCGATGTCTTCCATCTGTGTTTCAAGTGACTTGATTGTCTTTTCGACGTTTGCGCCGTCCTTCAAGTTCAGGAAGTAGCTTGCTTTATTGTCAAGACGTAAGCCTGTCGTAAAGTCACGGGCACCAACAGAAGTCGTCACGTCAGCAATTGCTTGTTCTTTATCGAACATCTTTTCCATCTCAAACGAAACGTCACTTGTCTTTTCAAGTGATGTGGCAGCTGGGAGTTCAAGCGATGCCGTTAACGTCTTCGACGCTTCGTTCGGAATGAACGTAAAGCCGAGACGCGGTACGATCGCAAGAGAACCACCGAGAAGAACGAACGATACAATCAAGATGATTGCCTTGTGCGAGAGTGATTTTTCAATCAGCTTACCGTACCACCGTTGAAGAGCACCTTCTTTTTCTTCAGCTGGTACCTTCTTGAAAGCAAACTTCGCGAGAATCGGTACGATCGTGATGGCAACGAGTAGTGAAGCAAGTAACGAGAAAATGATTGTCAAAGCAAACGGTAAGAAGAACTTACCAGTAATTCCACCGACAAATCCGATTGGAAGGAAGACGACGACGGTCGTCAACGTCGATGAGGTAATTGCTTTTAGAATTTCCTTCGTCGATTGTTCGATGATCTCATCCGTCATACCGGATTCGGATTTTCGAACGCGCCGGAAGATGTTTTCGATGACGACGATACTATCATCGACGACACGACCGACTGCAACAGCCATCCCACCAAGCGTCATGATATTCAATGAGATATCTTGCCAGTTCAAGAAGATCGCTGCGATGAGCAACGATAACGGAATCGATACGATAGCGATGATCGTCGCACGGATGTTCCGTAAGAATAAGAGCACAGCGAGCGATGCGAAGAGGGCACCCAGTAATCCTTCTTTGACAAGTGTCGCAACGGACTCCTCGATATCTTTCGCTGAATCGATACCAATCGTATAGTCGACTTGGTCGTCATATTTATTGAGGATCTTCGTGACTTCATCTGCGATTTCGACCGTATTGGCATCTTGTTTTTTCGTAATCGCCATCGATAAAGAGTCTTTTAAGTCGTAACGTGTTTTTTCGCTTTGTTGCGAAACCGCTTCGATTTTTGCGATATTTTCGAGGCGAATCGGTTCTGCAGGTTGAGATGCCTGATCTGCAGTCGCTCCACCTGTTGTACTTGTTGGTCCTTGCGTTGCACCTTGCGGCGGACCGCCAGCCGATGAACCACCTGTTTGACTGTTACTAGTTGAACCAGTTGCACCAGCAGCAGGTGTTAATTGAAGATTTTTTAGTTTATCTAGATTTTCTAGTTTTTCCTCGACGCGAATCGGAATCTTCGAGTCGTTTTCCGATAATTGTCCAGATGGGAACGAGACATATTTTCCATTGATTTGTTCTTTGATACTCGAAAGTGACAGTCCTGCTTTCGTCGCTTTCTCCTTATCGACGGTAATTTGAACGAGATCGTCCTTATAACCACCAACGGAGACGCTGTTCACGCCTGGAATTTTGTTTAGTTCAGGCTCAATCTCTTCCTTCAGAATTTTCTCGATATCTTTACCATCCTTACTAAAGAAGGAGATGTTATAGATCGGGAATGAGCCGAATGATAGACGATTTAATTTCGTCGTTGCTTCCTCCGGGAGGTTTGCATCTTGGATAGCGGCATCGATTTGTTGTTCGACCTTATCCATATCAGTATCGAACGGGAATTCGATATTTAAGATACCAATACTTTCATAAGAAGAGCTTGTCAGCTTGGTAGCACCTTCAATACCTTTAAGGGAAGTTTCAAGCTTTGAGACGACTTGTTTATCGACATCGTCAGGTGAGGCACCGGGATAAACCGCTTCGATTGAAATCTGAGGAAACTCGATTTCCGGGAACTGATCGACTTTTAATTGTGAGAAGGAATAGACGCCCCCTAAAATTAATAGGATTGCAATGATGAAGACAGCAACCGAGTTCTTCAAACTGAATCGGGTTAAAAAGTTCATGTGAACGCTCCTTTCATTTATATGTGCTTATTTACATAGTAGAGGACACTCATAGAACCCGCAACTTTAAAACTGTTTTTATTGAAAAAGATCTTTTTAAAAAAAGATAAAAATTTTTTGTGAAAAGGCTTTACACTTTTCGATATGTTGCTATAATAAAAGCATACCCAGTAACAACACAGCATGATTCTGTAGCTCAGCTGGGAGAGCGCTACCTTGACAGGGTAGAGGTCGCTGGTTCGAGCCCAGTCAGAATCATACCGAAATCGTTCCTTTTAGAAGGAGCGATTTTTTTTGCGTTAAAAAAACTATTCCCGAAATCAATCAGGAATAGTTGGAAGGAAGGTAAATTGTTTTATTGAATTTCGAGATGAAGATCACCGCGCTTCGTCCACCCTGCGACAGTCGTCAATCGATAGAAAACGAACGTCAAGACACCGGGTAAGACAACACCCGTCAAGAAAAAGACAAAGAAAGCTTGTGGTCCTTGATTGACGAAGATGTTGAGTGGAGCAATCATCGAATTTAAACCAAGCCCTGCGAGTTCATACGGTACTTTCAAAGAGAGAAGAAGCGTCGCTACAGGCGCCGAGATCATCGCTGCAAGGAACGGTGCAACGACAAGACGTGGATTTTTAACGATATTCGGGAACTGTACTTTAGGAGTCACAAAGAACGAAGCAATCAAACCACCTGGATCTGTCTGACGGTATGCCATTAACGTAAAGCCGACAAATTGAGCGGAACAGCCAATGAGTGCAGCGGCACTCGCCACAGGATCAAGTTGTAAAGCGATAGCAAGTGCAGCGGACGAAGCAGGAGACATCAATAAGACACTAAAGATGAGTGCAATGACAAGAGACGTAGCAATAGGAGACGACTCGACCGACGCTGTAATCATGGCGCTGAATTTTGTAAGGAGTGGTGTCGTGACGGCAGCAGCCCCGATTCCAGTGATACCACCAGCTAAGACGGCACTCATCGGGATGACCATCATGTCAAATTTCGTTTTTCCAGTTATACGTTTTCCAACGTATACAGCCACTGCAGCAGCGAGTAATGCACTGATGGGCTGCCCGGGAACAAGAACAAGTCCGGAAGCGGTCGATTGAAGGGCGGCACCACCAATCGTGGCTGCAATCATCGCACTGAACAAAACGAGTGTGTTTCCTCCGAGCTGAAAGGCGATACCGGCACCAAGTGCTGGAGCGAGTAGTACTTTTGCAACACCGCCAATCGTCAGTAACATTTGGATATGTAGAAGATTTCCGAGCGTCTCAATCAGGAGTCCGACACCAAGTGTTACAAGAACGGCATTTGCCATTCCAGCTGATACTTTTACCATTCGATCCATCGCATATTCTTTCAACGTTGTCATCCTCTCTATCTATCTCTATTTTTGCCATGAAAAAAGCCTATCCGTTTTTGGGATAGGCGCCACTCATTCTGTGCGGGCGCCTCATTCGATGCATCGAAAGAAGGGCCCAAAAATCATTTCCGTTTCATCATCGGAAAAGTTTTCAGTCCCTCATGCATAGAATAATCAGTCGTCCAGCTTGGTTAAATGGTTGTTGTGTCGAAATCATTAAATCGTGCCCCTCTCTGTGAATTTTTCTAAGCCTAACACGCTCAAAAACAATAATCAATATTTTCTGACAATTTATTTTTTCCGAAATCTTACAGGAATTCACCATAGCACCCGGGAAATCCTAACCTATCAACAATGGAGGCGTTTACATGAAAGTGATGATTTTTACAGATATTCACGGGAATGCTGCAGCATTGCGTGCCGTGTTGTCTTACCTCGATCAACAATCAGATATCGATGCCGTATATTGTCTTGGCGATCTCGTTGGAATCGGACCAGAACACAATGAGGTTATCAATTTATTGAGACAACGATCAGATATTCAAACGATTTCCGGGAACCATGATGAATGTGTTCTTGCTTTGATCTATGAGGAAGTTTATCCCGATAGCTACCGACATGCTAAAGAGCATCATCAATGGATCGCGGACACATTGACGCAAGAGAATCAGAAGTATCTGGAAAGCTTGCCGCGCGTGTTAAATATCACGCATCAAGAACAAATTATGCATCTGACGCATTATGCCTATGCGGATCTAACGAAGAAGATCGGTGATGATCCGCTTAAACCAGCAGTAGAGGGAACAAAAGAAAACTTATCCGCCTTGTTTACGGAAAATGAGGCGCGAATCATTGGTTTTGGTCACCATCATCCAACGCAACAAGTCGAGACGGGGCAGACACTCTATATCAATCCTGGTGCACTTGGATGTCAGGAAACAGCCATCGCTCCAATAGCAATCATCGACTGGAAGAAGAATCAAGTCCGTTCAGAAATCCTGACAATTCCATATGATGACCGACCATTTCTAGATGTACTCAATGCGACGGAGATGCCGGAACGTGAGTTGATGCGCCGTCTCTTCTTCGGTAGTAGAACATGAAAAACCCTTCATGAAACATTCATGAAGGGAGTCGATCAACCCGATAATTTCATCATGATTGATACGAGACTTACAACGATCAGTAGCACAATACCGATATTTCGTTTCAATGGATGGCGTGACCAGTAGAAGAATAGTGCAAGGACAGGGGCCACAAAAAAGGCAATCACGAGACTAATTAGTGTTGCAAGAAATAAAACGAATATCCAGAGCTTACTAGTTGTCCGATATACTTGCCACATGTCGTAAAGCGCCATAAGTGTATAAGCGAGTAAAACAAAGATGATTCCGGTCGATAAACTCAAAGTGATCATCACTCCATTCTCTATTTAGTATAAGGGAAGGATCGACAATGATTATATGACATGAATTGAAAAACGTGACGAATCCATGAACGTACGATTAGACGCAGTAACAAAAAAGAAAGGAGAGGGCATCTATGTCAGATATCTATCGTCGTTTTTTCCTATTTCCAGATATTTTGATCATGCTCTTACTACTGATCGGAATAAGCGGTTATGCCATTGCTCAACCATTTCATTGGTCGATTCTACTGTTCTTTTTCCTTGGATTAATCGTCTTTAGCTTCAGTGAATACTTGACGCATCGATTTTTGTTCCATTTACCACCACCTAAAAATGCGCTTGGACGAAAACTGTTGAAACGGCTCCACTATGATCATCATGCACATCCAAATGAACTTCATCTGTTATTTTTACCGATTTGGTATTCGTTACCGAATCTCGGATTTTTTACAGGTCTGACATATCTTTTGACACAGTCTGTCGTTTTGACAGCTGCAGCGGCAAGTGGATTGATCGTTATGTTACTTGTTTACGAATGGAAGCATTATGTGGCGCATGTTCCGCTGAAACCGAGAACGCGTTTTGGAAAATGGATGAAAAAGACGCATCTGTTGCATCATTTCAAAAATGAACATTATTGGTTCGGTGTCTCGAATCCAGTAGGAGATTGGTTGTTTGGAACGCTGAAGGATGAAAAAACAGTCACATCTAGCCAGACAGCACGTGATTTAGAAAAGAATCAAGAATCGAAAAAACCGCCAATCAGCTGATCGGCGGTTTTTTTAATTCATAGGATACGCAACATGGCACGACGAATCGTATCGAGTTCGAGCGGACGAGCAATCAATGGCCATTCGGCAATCAACGCAATGTACGTCCGGAAAATCAAAAAGGCCGTGACGTCGACGGGTACGTCGCGATCGTCTTGTCCAAGGCGAGTCTCAAGTAGCGTTTTAAGATATTCGACGACATGTCGTTCGATTCGTGTTCGTAATTCCTGCATCTCTTGTAATTTTAAGTTACGTGTTTCTTCGATGATTTGAAGAATGAACAAATGTTGTTGCTGATGATAAACAATGGCATCGATCATGGCTTGTTTATTTTCTTCCACTGTCGCATGTTCGACATAAGCGCGTTCCGCTTCTTCTTTCATCTCTTGTAGCACACGTGTCACGAGAGATTCAAATAAGTTGAGTTTGCTTTCAAACAGCTGATAGACAGTCGGTTTCCCGACATGAGCGCGTCGAGCGACACGCTCAATTGTCGTTCCTTTATAACCGAGTTCTGAAAAGCAAGCCATCGCTGAGTCGAGTATCAATGTTTCTTTATCAGACTGTGTCATGTTGTTTTCGTCTCACTTTCGTTGAGAGTAGAATCCGTTTGGCTCCGAGCCCTCCAACGAAGCTGATGATCAAGGCGACGACTAAGATAATCGCAAGAACTTGACTGTTTGAAACGAGGGCATCCGTTACACCAAGTCCAAGAGCTTCACGGAATCCACCGACTGAATACGTCATTGGTAAGAATGCGTGAATCGATTGGAAGAAGCTTGGTGTCATTTCGACTGGGAACGTACCACCACTACCACCGATTTGGAGAAGGAGTAGTAGGAAGGCAATAAACTGTCCGACGCGACCGAGGAGCATCGCGAGCGTGAACAGGATTGTAATAAACGTCATCCCTGTTAAGGCAGCAAATCCATAGAGCGCAGGGACACTCGCAACATCAGCATCAAGGACATAAACGATTGCTGTAGCCGCTGCGACACCTTGCAATGCTCCAATCGGTAAGATAAGTGATAATTTACCGACAAGGAAGCGCCAGTTCAGACTCTCACCATGTTCTGGACGAATCTGATAAACAGAAGAGAACATCAATGCGCCTGCAAACAAGGCAATACTTAGAATATAGGCTGATAAACCAGAGCCATAGTTGTTGACTGTCGAATAGTCATGTTCTTTTAAGACGACGGGTTCTGCAAGCATATTATCCCGTTCTTTTGTCGGCTTAACCGTTGCATCTTTAGCTCCTTTGCTGAGCTCATCCTTTAGCGTTTTAGCACCATCTTCGAGTTTCGTGTTGGCATCCGCGATTTTTGAAGCGCCGTCGGTTGTTTTACCAATTCCGTCTGTAATCGTAGTTGAACCAGATGCCAATTGTCCTAACCCGCTATTTAACGCGCTAGCACCTGTTTGAAGTTGATGCGTTCCATCTGAAAGCTGATTTGCACCGTCAGCAAGTTGTGCGCCGCCTGATGCAGCTTTATGCACACCCGCAGTATATTGACCAAGTTTTTCATTAAATGTCTGTTGTCCGCTTGCTAATTGTTGTGCGCCAGACTCGACTTGTTTCGCACCATCGACGAGCTTTAATTGCCCAGCGTTTAGTTGTGATACAGCTGATTCGACTTGTTTTCCGCCAGCAGCGAGTTGACCGATTTTTTTCGTTGCTTCCGTAGCTTGAGCAAGACTCTGATCAATTGCGCCTTCTTGTGAAGCGAGATTCTTGATATTTTCTTCTAAAGTTCCGATTGTGCCTAGTAAGTTTTGCTTTTCTTCATCTGATAATTGATCAGAAGCGGAAATAACTTGTTTTAGTTGAGCGGCATTTGCTTCAAGAGCTTCTCGACGAGCACGTAAGTCTTGTTTAGATTGCGCAGCATCTTGATTTAATTGATTTAATAACGCATTAGCTGCCTGTGCCTTTTCGTCCAATTGATTTAATCCATCCGTCAATTGAGGGATTTTTTCATTGAGTTGAGCCGTACCTGCAGCAAGTTGTTCTGCCCCTTGGCGGACCTGTGTTGAGCCACCACTGAGTTTTGTTGCGCCGTCTTCGAGTTGCGCGGCACCTGCCTGTAACTTGCCACCGTTTTCATCGAGTGTGTTCAAACCAGAAGATAACTCACCCGTTTTTTGAGCGAAGAGGGCGGTCTTTTCGTCGAGTGTCGTTGCCCCATCACTGAGTTTTTTAGAGCCTTGATTTGCTTCCCCGAGTTTTTCGGACAGTGTGAGACTACCATCCGCGAGTTTTCCAAGATTCGTTGCCAGCGTTTTGGCACCATCTGCTGTTTTATGGTTTCCGTCCTCAAGTTTAGAAGAACCGTCTGATGCCTTTTCCATGCCATTTGCGATTTTCTTTAAGGCACCGAAGATTGCGCTACTATATTGTTTCGTAACGGATTTTCGGATCTTTTCGTTTAATTGTTTTGCAGCCGTACTCGAAATTTGTGTTCCGGAGTAGTTTTTGGCTGGATTTAAGTAGTATTCCAACTCAATTTTCTTCGGATGATCGTCGAGTAGTGTCGTTGCATTTTTAGAGAAATTCTTCGGAATAACGACCGTCATATAGATTTTGCCGTCACGTAATTCTTTTTCGGCTTTGTTCTTAGATAAGAACTGCCAATCAAAATCATCATTTTTTTTGAGTTTATCGACAAATTGATCCCCGATGTCGACTTTTTCTCCTTTAAACTTCGTCGCACTGTCTTCATTCACGATAGCGACCTTAATATCTTCTGTCCGACCGTATGGGTCCCAGAATGCAGATAAGAAGATGGAGTTGTAGAGAAATGGCACGAGGATGAGGGCGAGAATGACGACAATCATCATCGGACTCTTCAATTTCTTCCATTCTGAGCGAAACATAAATACAAATCCCCTTTCTAAAACTCAAAACTAATTTGAGTTTTAGGTTTTGATGAGATTTACTTTACTCTCTTCATTGTAAAAAAGCAATCGATAATCTTGATTTCACATAAAAAAAGACGACTCGCAGGGAGTCGTCTCAAAAAAACGAGTTAAGGAAGCAAAAGTAGTTTTCCTGTGCTGCGTCGACTTTCTAAAAAGTCATGCGCTGCTTTTCCATCAGATAAAGCAAATGTTGTAGGAGAAGACAGGGTGAGGTGACCGGATAAAATCCAATCAAACAATTCACCGGATCTACGGATTCGTTCTTCAGAAGATGTTAATACGTTCCAAAGATCACCACCCGTTAATGTTTTTGATGTGTCCATCAAAAAGCGAGGATCGACAGGAGTAGGGTCACCGCCTGCCATACCATAGAATACAACAGTTCCATGAACTTTTGTCACATGGAAACTATCCATTAATGTCGAACCGATTGATTCGTAGACAACATCAACTCCTTTACCTGACGTTTGTGAAAGCACTTGCTCGACCCAGTTTTCTGAATACAAATAGACAGACTCACAGCCAGCTGTTTTGGCAATCTGTGCTTTATCAGAAGAAGAGGTCAACCCAATCGGTGTTGCACCGAGTAATCGAATAAGCTGTGTCAATAATTGACCTACGCCACCTGCAGCAGCGTGTACTAAGATGGTATCTCCTGGTTGGACGCGATAACTGTCGCGGGTCAAATAATGTGCCGTCAACCCTTGCAATAAGACAGACGCAGCTGTTTCGTATGAGATACCGTCAGGAAGAGGAATCAATTTATCGACGGGTGCTGCTACGTACTCAGCATTCGCAAGCGGGACGTCCGCAAAAGCAACGCGTTGACCTACGTAGAACGTAGAAACAGTTGCACCAACCGCTGTGATGACGCCTGATCCTTCGTAACCTAAAATATACGGAGGCTGACCTTCTAGATGGTAGTTACCTTTGCGACGATAGATATCTGCGAAATTCAGACCAATCGCTTTCATTTCAATCAGAACTTCATGTTCGGTGATTGTTGGTGTTGGCAGGTCTTCGAACCGTAGTACATCGGACGTTCCGAATTCATGGAATGTTAATGCCTTCATTTCAACACATCCTTCTTTTAATTCTCTTTTTAGTATAAGGCAGAACATCTGAAAATGATGGAAAGATGCGTTACACTAGAAAAAAAAGACGAAAGAAGGGACAGTATGAAACGTGTCTTAATGGGAGGAATTCGCTTTTATCAGAAAGCTATCTCTCCCATGAAACCAGCTACCTGTCGATTTTATCCAACATGTTCCCATTACGGGATGGAGGCGATCGAACGTCATGGTGCAGTAAAAGGCAGTTATTTGACGACACGTCGTTTGCTCCGTTGCCAACCATTTCATCCAGGTGGTCTCGATTTCGTTCCAGAACCTGATCAGTTTAGTTGGAAAGCACCATTACAGAGAGAAAATCCACGTGAGAAGGTGGAGGAGACTGAGGAATAAATCATATGAATGTTCGTTGATTATTTAATGAAATGTAAGCAAAAAAGGAAATGTACTACCGAACCTTATCGGTAATACACTTCCTTTTTTCGTTCTATTTGCGAGAAATTATAGTTTGCCTGTCAAAAACTGTGCTTCACCGAGACCAAAACTCCAGTCTGCAGCATCGTTTTCGACGATCGAAACCATCAAATCAGTCGGTGCAAGTCCACAGTTTGCTTGCAAACGTTCGGCAAGTAATTGATAAAGACGTTGTTTTTTCTCTTCCGTCCGCGTTTTACTTGTCACACTGATGAGGACGATATCTTTACTCCGTTCAAAACCAAGTCCTGTATCTTGAATGACCATCTCATGTGCTTTATGCGTATGCACAATTTGATAACGATCACGTTCTGGGACATCAAATGCTTCGACCATTGCATCGTGTGCGGTGTCGAGTAAGGTTTTTAACTCTTCTTCTGAACGTCCTTCAATAACGTCGAATCGTAATAATGGCATATAAAATCACTCCTTAATAAAAGTATGTAGAGTAGGGGAGAACCCTACTCTTATATTATTCGAAGAAAGGTTTGTATTGACGGCGATCATGCATGACAGACAACCATTGGACAGTCGAGAATTCTTCAAGTACCCATTCACCGTTGAAGCGACCAAGTCCTGAATCTTTTTCACCACCAAATGGCATATGTGGCTCATCGTTGACTGATTGGTCATTGATGTGAATCATACCTGTTTCAACTTCAAGCGCAAAGGCAGTCGCACGTTCAATAGAAGAACCGTGCACAGCACCACTTAATCCGTATGGGAGTGAGTTCGCGATTTCAAGTGCTTCTTCATCCGTATCGAACGGGATGATGACAGCGACTGGTCCGAAGATTTCATTTTTAGCAAGCGGCATATCATTCGTAACGCCTGTCACGACTGTAGGTGCGATGACGTTATCTTTAGCTTCTCCACCAACACGAACGGTTGCGCCAGCAGCTTTTGTTTTCTCGAGGTCTTCAAGAATCCGTTCAACTTGTGATTGGTTGATGAGCGGTCCGACTTGTGTCCGGTCGTGTGATGGATCACCGTATTGTAATTCTTTTACACGAGCAACGTACTTCTCGACGAACTCATCATGAATCGAAGAGGCAACAAGAATCCGGTTCGTTGACATACAGATTTGACCTTGGTGGTAGAACTTGCTGTAGACAGCAGATTCAACAGCGCGGTCGAGGTCTGCATCATCAAGTACGACGAAGACGTTGTTTCCGCCAAGTTCAAGCGCCGTTTTCTTCAAATGTTTGCCGGCAAGCTCACCAATGTGACGACCAACTTCAGTGGAACCTGTAAATGAAATCAGGCGTGGTACAGGATGTTCAACGATCGCGTCGCCAATTTCCGAACCGCGACCAACGATGACATTCAAGACGCCTTTTGGTAATCCGGCTTTTTCGAACAGGCTAGCAAAAATCAATCCGCCTGAGACAGGTGTATCTGTAGCCGGTTTGACGACGACTGCGTTTCCGATGGCAATGGCAGTAGCAATCGAACGAACAGCTAAATGGAACGGGAAGTTCCATGGACTGATGACGCCGATGACGCCAAGTGCTTTACGGTAGATTCGGTTTTCTTTACCTGGTACGACCGATGGACGAATTTCACCGTGCATCCGCAGTGGGAATGTAGCAGCTTCCTTGACGATCAGGACAGAAGCAAGGAATTCACCTTCTGCTTTAATACGTGTACTGCCGGACTCTTTAATCAACCATTCGATGATTGTTTCTTTTTCTTCGTATAAGACTTTCAAGAAGTTTTCGATCAGACCTTGGCGTTTTAAAGCAGGAACTTTCGCCCACTCTTTTTGAGCGACTTGAGCCGCTTCATACGCATCATCTAAATCTTGTTGATTCGCTGCAGAGATCGTGAAAAGCTCTTCACCCGTGAACGGATTCGTATTCGTCATGTTGCTGTCACTTGCGCCTGTGCGCCACTGACCATCAATATAAATTTTCGTGAAATCTGTATGCAATGTTGCTTCGTTTTGTTGAGCCATATCATTTCATCTCCCATTCGTTTTCATAACAATTAAGTTATTCACGTTATGAAAAGAAGTAAAACACATCCGTGCACTTCGACCAAATATATTGCTCAAACTGATGAATGGAATAGGGTTTTAAAGCGCTCTAAATCAGGAATTTATTCAATATAGTACTATAAAGAGGAGGAATTTTATTTTGAAGAAACTGAAAGTCCTATCACGAGAAATTAATTGGTGGTGGCCGTTACTTTACGGACTTATCGGTATAGGACTGACGGGTGTCGTGACGTGGTTAGATGTGTATGTATCAGACTGGTTTCCAAAAGAGTGGCAAACGACACTTGGCTTAGCACAGACGATCCACAGTTCGGTTTTTACCGGACTGCTCGCCATGATGACATTTACATTCTCGACCATTCTTGTCGTCTTGACGACCTATTCATCACAATTCTCACCACGCACGTTACCTAACTTCATTGAAAATCGACAGGTGCAACACATTTTCGGTATTTTCATCGGAGCAGTCAGTTATTCCATGACGATGTTGTTTTTCCTTCGTCCGGCTTTAAAGACGAGCGTTGTCGCTTCAGCTGTAGCCGTTCTCGTTGTGCTGATATCGATCGTCGCATTCGTCGCATTCATTCATATCGTCAGCCAGTCGATTCGCGTCACGACTTTACTCGATCGATTGCACAGTGAAGGGAATGAATTGTTAAAACGTCAACTCAAGCATTTGGAATCGGGAGAACAGAGAATTACAGAAAAGAAGATGACGATAAATCATCCTCATCGTATTCAGGCGACACAAACTGGATATATTCAAGCGGTTGATTATGATGCCTTCGATCAGAAAGAAAACGTGTATATTCATCGAACGGTCGGTTCTTTCGTAACAGAGGGAGAGGTCATCGGACGCGCAACATGCAAAGATATCGATGGAAACATCTTGATTGGTCCGACGAAATCTTCAGAACAGGATTTTGCATTTATTCTTGAAAAGTTAAGTGAAGTTGCATTACGTGCTATCTCTCCAGGAATCAATGATCCGAATACAGCAAGACATGCCATTCGGATCATAGGTGATTTAATGCGCCAGTATGCTGTGATACCGGATGGTGTACTAGTCGTTGGAGAGGAACAGCAACATATCATCGTCCGGGAAACTTATCAACAATTGTTATATACGACGTTTTATCAACTGCGACATTACGGAGCAGAGGATATTTCTGTTCTTGCAACGATGCTCGAGTCACTCGGGACAATGAAGAAAAATGGGTTACCAAGTCACTGTGAGACGATTCAACGATTCATTCCATACATCTGTTCGGAAGCACGTTTTGAAAAAATGAACGACTGGGATCGCGATTTTCTACAAAATCAAATACATCGGGCGTTGAATGAAACCTTTGCCTCACCTTCGACGTAATAATGGGCAAGAGTTTCACAGGAAGGGAGGGATAGAAAGTGACAATCTTGTTATGGAGTCTGATCGTCGTTTGTTTTCTAGTCGCTTTTGCAGGTCTCGTATATCCGATCATCCCAAGTGCACCAATTTTAGTAGTGGGCTTTTTGATTTATGGATTTGGATTCGGCTTCTCTGAGTTATCGATTAGTTTTTGGGTGATTCAAGCGATTTTTATCATCCTCTTATTTACACTCGACTACCTCGTCAGTGCCTACACCGTTGATCGGCGGGGAGGCTCACAAGCAGCTAAGATTGCGACGACAGTTGGATTGATTGCAGGACCATTTATATTGCCGGGTATCGGATTATTGATTTTCCCCTTTGTGTTTGCCATCTTAACGGAGAAAATCATTAGTAAAAAGACATGGCAAACTTCAGTTTCAGTCGGAATTGGGACTGTCCTAGGAATTTTATCAAGTGCATTATTAAAAGGAATCGCGATGTTACTCATGATCGTGATCTTCATTCTCTATGTTGTATGATGGATTGAAATGATGTCTTCAAGTACACATTTTATGAAAGTTCCGTTATAGTATGAATATGAAAAAGTAGGGAAGCTTTGAAAGATTGAAGCTTCTTTTTGCTGTAAACCACCAGATGCCTCGGCATCTGGCTTTATATTAAATGGAGGTGAATCCCCTTTCTTCGGGGAAACGATTGGACAGTACACACTCAATGGAGACATTCGACACGACAACGATCATTATTCGACTACTCGTCATTGCACTACTTATCGTCTTGACGGCTTTTTTTGTTGCCGCCGAATTTTCGGTCGTCAAAATGCGAATGTCTCGAATCGATCAGTTGATTACAGAAGGAAGCAAGACTGCGAAAGTGGCGAAGCGGCTACTTGAGAATTTGGATTATTATTTATCAGCCTGTCAACTTGGTATTACCGTGACAGCGCTTGGTCTCGGGTGGTTAGGAGAATCGACGGTAGGCGCAATTCTCGGTATGTTGTTCGAAGAGATTGACATCCCGAATTCCGTTTCGACGATCATTTCGTTTGTTCTTGCATTCTCGATTGTAACGTTTCTTCATGTCGTACTTGGAGAACTTGCTCCGAAATCTCTCGCCATTCAAAAAACGGAAGCGATCACGATGTTACTCGCGCCACCACTTTATTGGTTCGGTAAAATCATGAAACCGTTCATCTGGACATTGAATGGTTCAGCACGCGTGATTCTTCGTTTGTTTGGCGTCGAGCCAGCGGGACACGAAGAAGTCCATTCTGAAGAAGAGATTAAAATCATCATGACACAGAGTTATAAGAGTGGAGAAATCAACCAGACTGAACTTTCCTACATGCAGAACATCTTCTCGTTCGATGAGCGGATCGCAAAAGATATCATGTTACCGCGAACGGACTTAATCACGATTTCGAACGATGCATCGATGGAGGATATCATTCGCCTTGTTGAAGAGTATCAGTTCACACGTTATCCAGTAGCGGAAGAGGGAGATAAGGATAAAATCCTTGGCTTCATCAATGCAAAGCAGTTATTTACGGATCATATGGCAAACAAGGGGAAAGCATTAAGTTATTACATCCACAACTTGCCGATTGTATCTGAGTATTCACCGCTTCAAGACGCGATGTTGAAAATGCAGGTGGAGCGGACGCCAATGGCGCTCGTCATTGATGAGTACGGTGGTACAGCTGGTGTGATTACGATGGAAGACATATTGGAAGAAATCGTTGGAGAAATCCGAGATGAATTCGATAAAGATGAGAAAGCAGATATCGAGCAGATTCATGAGAGGTTGTATCGGATTTCAGGACGTGTCTTGATTGACGACTTAAATGAGCGCTTTAACCTTGGAATTGAAGAGGAAGACATTGATACGATTGGTGGCTGGGTCATGGCACAGGATACAGAAGTGTCGAGCGGTCAAGAATTCCGCTATCAGGCGTACACGATTAAAGTGATGGAAGTCGATAATCACCAGGTCAAATCAATTTATCTTCAGTTGCCTGATCAAGAAGCAATTGAAACAGAAGATATCGGATAAGAAATAGCATTCAAAAGACGATGGACTTGAAGTTCATCGTCTTTTTTTGTCCATCAACAAAATCGAGCAGTTGAAGCAGTTGACACTCTATGTGTTTATCTCCGTCAGTGACGGGTATTACTGATTATGTGGCAAAAAAAGCATTTTTCAATTCAACAGGAAAAGGGGTTTTTTATTATGTCAAACGTCATTCTTACTTCACGTGCATCTGCAGTCGGTGGTCGCGACGGGAAAGTTGCTTCAGACGATAACGTCATTAATCTCGATTTAGTCATGCCAGGAACAAAAGGCAAAGAAGACATTCCGACATCAAACCCGGAACAGTTATTCGCAGCAGGATATGCCGCTTGTTTTGATGGTGCCTACAACTTGATGGCGCGCCAAGCAAAAAAACGAGTTGAGACGCGGACGAATTCAGAAGTCAGCCTCTTACAGGATGAAGCGGATAACGGTGTGAAAATTGCAGCGAAACTCGTCGTCGAAGTCGTGGGTGTATCGCAAGAAGAAGCAGAAGAGTTACTAGAGAAAACACACAACTTCTGCCCGTATTCAAAAGCGACACGTGGCAATATCGATGTCGATCTTTCTGTTAAAGTCGTCGATTCATTATAAGTGATGGGTCTTGAGGAGGGTTTTCGATGGCACCAAAAGAAACCGATCGTCCAAATGAAGAATTCGAAGATGAACGGGATCGTCTGTCTGATAAAGAGCGGAAACTGACAGAGGAGCAACAAAAGGAAATCCTAAAAGGAAAAGATGAAATGCCAGATGATACGGTTTCTCCACGAGATCGCGGAGAAGATCCGATTTAAATTAAACAACTTGGGGGATGAATCACATGTCTAAAAAAGTAGCCGTTGTACTCGCCGATCATTTTGAAGATGTAGAATTCACAGGACCGGTTAATGCATTAAAAGAAGCAGGACACGAGATTACTGTTATTGGCTCCAAAAAAGGTGCAGAACTCGTTGGGAAGCAGGAAGAGGCAAAAGTCACCGTTGATCTCTCGATTGATGAGACTTCAGCGGCAGATTACGATGCGCTCTTGATTCCGGGTGGATTCTCACCGGATTTACTACGGGAAGATGATCGTTTCGTCTCATTCGTCGAAGAATTCGATATGTCGAAAAAACCGATCTTCTCAATTTGTCATGGACCACAGTTGATGATTAACGCAAAAATCGTCAAAGGAAGAAAAATGACAGGTTATAAATCGATTCGGATCGATTTAGAAAATGCGGGTGTAGACTTTACGGATGAAGAAGTTGTTGTCGACGACAACTTCGTCTCAAGCCGTCAACCAGATGATATTCCGGCATTTAATCGGGAAATCGTAGCAAAACTCGGCTAATATCAGGACATAAAAAATCAGCACTGCGACGTCGCAGTGCTGATTTTTTATGCATTCTCGGGATAATCACAAAGTTCGGTAATGACACCGTGTGAATGACGAGGATTCATATAAATCAGTCGTCGTCCGAACGGTGTTGTTCGATACGTATCCTCTAAAAATGTTAGACCTTGTTGTTTGGCTTCTAGAATAGCTTGATCCAAATCCTCTACACGGTAAGCAATGTGATGGACACCTTTTCCGCGTTGTTTCAAAAACCGAGCAATCGGACTATCTTGACTGGTTGGTGTTAATAACTCGATATGCGCATCATCAAACTCAATGACTGCAATATTAGAAGCAACACCAGGAGCGGGATTCGAATATTCACGAGTTAATGTGCCACCTAACACTTTTGTATAGAATGAAATCGCTTCTTGCATGTCACGGACAGCAATTCCAGTATGATCTAATTTCATATGATATCCTCCTTCTATTCGCTTCAGTTTCCCAAAAATGAATCAAAGTTGCAACGATGAGATATCTTCCAAATGTTTCTATTACATAGTCGAGGAAAGATTTATTTAAAATGAAATATCACTGAAATATTATGGAAGAGGAATGAATGCTATAATCAAAAACGTTCTTATAAAAAAGAAAAACTATTACAGAATTTAAATTTAACGCAAATTTTTACGATAAATCATAAAACATATCATTATAGAAAAAGAGGGAATACTACATGAAAAAAACGTTCGCGTCGCTTATCGTTTCCGCACTGGTTCTTTCATCCGCACCTCATTTTGCAGCAGCTGATGATTTAAGTGAACAGAAAGCCAAAAACGAACAACAGCAACAAGACAATGTTAAAAAGCAAAAAAACTTAGAGTCTTCCGTTAATCAGGAAGGTCAAAAAATCTCTAAAACACAACAAGAAGTCAATCGACTAGACGAAGCTTTGAACGAAAAAATCTTTGCTGTCGAAACAAAAGATCGTCAAATCAAAGCAACAGAACGAGAAATCGTTGAACTTGGAAAAGAAATTGAGAAATATAAAGCGAAACTAAAACGCCAAGAAAAACTTCTAGGTGATCGTCTTCGTGTCATGCAAGAGAATGACGGAAACTCGATTAAATGGGAAGAAGTTATCTTCGGTGCTAAAAACGTTGGGGACCTCGTAAGCCGTGTCATGGCAGGGAAATCCATTTCAAAACAAGATGATAAAATGATCACGGATTACCAAAATACGCAAAAGCAATTAGCAGATGCGCAACAAAAAGTGAAAGAGAAGAAAGCGCAGTTAGTCGTTGAAAAGCAGGAATTAAAACGTCAGCAAGCGGATCTTGAATCTCAATTAAAAGAGCGGAACAAACGTTTAAAAGAACTACGTAAGAAAAAAGAGAAATTCGAAACACAATTAATGGATGCAAAAGAAGTCCAGCAAATTCTAATCGCTCAAGAAAAAGCGATTGCAGCTGAAAAAGCAGCACGTGAACGTGAAGCACGTATCGAAAAAGAGCGTCAAGCACAAGCAGCACGTGAAGCGAAAGCACGAGCAAAAGCTGAAGCAGCGCAAGCGGCAGCTCAAAAAGAAGCAGAACAACAAGCTGCTAAAGAAGCAGCGGCTCAGCAAGCAGCGCAAGAAAAAGCAGCACAATCAGCAAAATCTTCTGGTTCGACGAAACAGTCGACACCAAAAGCATCTACACCAGCACCAGCTGCACCTGCTCCAGCACCGTCAGCTCCTGCAACACCTAAACCAGCACCAGTATCAGGTGGTCTATTCATTCACCCAACAGTTGGGGCTGTCACACAAGGATATGGTTCAGCTGGAGGAGAAAACGGTTATACGTTCCATAACGGGATCGACTTCGGTGGTCCAGTTGGGACTCCGATCGTGGCAGCTGCAACGGGAACAGTCATTACAGCATCAGGTGGTGGACCTTACGGAAACCACATCATGATTGCTCACCAATTGAACGGTAAGACATATACGACATTGTATGCGCACATGAGTGCATTAAATGCTCATGCAGGTCAACGTGTCAGCCAAGGTCAACAAATTGGTTTACGCGGAAGCACTGGGAATTCAACTGGTCCACACTTACACTTCGAAATTCACGTTGGTGGATACAGCTATAGTGCAACGGGTCCAGCTAACTCAGTAAACCCGATGACTATGTTTTAATTAGTGAAGAATCGTTGCTTAGCAACGGTTCTTTTTTTGTGCTTTTCAAAAAATAAATGTTTATATTACAAAAAAACGTTTGCATTTGAAATGTAAATGAAATTTTTTTGAAATGATTAGGGTGCTATAATCTATTTCAGAGATGAAAGAAACTTGAATACTATAATAAAATATGAAAAAACATAAGTGAGGAATACGATATATGCTAAAAAAACTAATTTCTACCATTGTTTTAGGGGCATTACTTATAACAGGAACACAACCGATCGCGGCAGCAACGATTAAAGAAAAAAAGGCTGAAAATGCTGCAGAACAACGTAAATTAGAAAAAGCGATTAAAAAACAAGAGTCGAAAATTTCAAAAGAACAACGTCAAATCAATCAAATTGATGCAGCGATTAACGAAAAGATTTTCCAAGTTTCCGAAAAAAATAAACAAATTAAACAGTTGAACGTTCGAATTGACGAGTTAAAAGCAGATATCGTTCGTTACGAAGAGATGCTACAGAAGCAGGAAGAACTTCTTGGTGATCGCTTACGTGTGTTCCAAGAAAACGATGGGAACTCGATTAAATGGGAAGAAGTCATTTTTGGATCAAAGGATTTGGGTGATTTATTTAGCCGTGTCATGGCTGGGAAAAAAATCGCTGAGCAAGATGATAAAATGATTTCGGATTACATCGCGACACAACAAAAATTAGCAGAAGCAAAACAAGCACTCGTCGAGAAAAAAGCGGAGCAAATGCAAGAAAAGAAAGTATTGCTTGAACAAAAGAAAGCGTTAAAAGTTCAAATGAAAGAGCGTAGTGCTACACTGAAAAAATTACGAAAAGGTAAGACGAAGTTCACGACAGAACTTCTAGATGCAAAAGAACTGCAAGCGACTCTTGAAGCTCAAGAACGTGCGATTGCGGCAGCGAAAGCTGCTGCTAAAGCAGCGGCTGAAAAAGCAGCAGCAGAGAAAGCAGCAGCTGAAAAAGCCGCTAAAGCGAATGCTCAAGCAGCAAAACAAGCAAATAAGAATACAGAATCAACAAGTTCAGATGCAACACCAATCGTTTCAGGTGGTGGGAAATTTGTTCGACCATCTTCTGGTGGCGTCTCACAAGGTTTTGGACCAGCTAGTGGAGCAAACGGTTATACATTCCATAATGGTGTCGATTTTAAAGGTCCCGTCGGATCTCCAATCGTCGCATCAGCAGCCGGAACGGTCATTACCGCATCAGGTGGTGGACCTTACGGGAATCACGTCATGATTTCGCACTTCCTTGACGGGAAAGTGTACACGACTGTCTACGCCCATATGAGTTCATTGTCTGTTCATGCAGGACAAACCGTTTCTCAAGGTCAGCAAGTCGGAACACTTGGTAGTACGGGAAATTCAACAGGACCACACTTGCATTTCGAACTACATGTCGGAGGGTATCAATACAGTGCCTCTTCTCCTCTGAATGCAGTGAATCCATTAGCATATCTGTAATCAAAAACGGGCTTCGGCTCGTTTTTTTTTGTTCCCTATGCTACAGTTAAGGCGAAACGAATACTTGAGCAACTAGGGGAGCTGGAGGAATCTGGCTGAGAGGAAAACCAATCTGTTTTCGACCCTATTACCTGAACTGGATAATACCAGCGTAGGAAAGTTGAGCCGAACGGATATCGGAATGCGTGTATAACGCTTTTGTATAGCGTCGACTGCTTTTTTACAGCGGTCGGCGCTTTTTTTGTCGGTAACGACTCCCTTACATTGCTCGATGGGAAGGTGAGAGAAACATGAAACATGTATTGACGATTGCAGGATCCGACTCCGGTGGTGGAGCTGGAATTCAAGCAGATTTAAAAACATTTTCGGCTTTAGGCGTTTATGGAATGAGTGTTCTGACTGCTGTCACGGCGCAAAATACATTAGGTGTTCAAGCGGTGGAAGAGCTATCTCCGGAAATCGTTGATGCCCAGTTAACATCGATTTTTTCAGATATTCGTGTCGATGCGATCAAAATCGGGATGGTCTCGAATGCGCAGACGATTCGTGTCATCGCTACACATCTTCGTAAACAGACAGTTCCGATCATATTAGACCCAGTCATGGTCGCAAAAGGTGGACATGCCTTGTTACGGACAGAGGCAGAACAAGCACTGATTATGGAGTTACTACCACTTGCGACACTCATTACACCAAATTTACTAGAAGCTGAGCGTTTAACGGGAAAGTCAGTAACCAATCTAGAGGACATGCGGTCTGCGATGCATCAATTGGCTACGCAGACGGGCGCAGTCTTATTAAAGGGTGGACACTTACCCGGAGAGGCGACGGATTTATTGTTTGACGGAACGAAAGAACATCGCTTCACATCCGAACGGTTAGACAACCAACATACCCACGGAACGGGTTGTACCTTATCTGCAGCGATTGCAGCACGGATGGCGCTGGGAGAAGATTTACCAGGTAGTGTACGACAGGCAAAAAGCTATGTCACGGAAGCAATCCGTCATGGATTTGTCCTCGGACAAGGTATTGGACCGACACACCATTTTCATTCACTTTGGAGGGATGCACATGTTTACGACCATTCTTGAACAGAAACCACTCATTCACCATCTGACGAATACGGTGACGATTAACGATTGCGCAAACGTCACATTAGCTGTTGGGGCATCCCCCGTCATGGCGGAAGACATTCGAGAAGTAGAAGAGATGGTTCGACTCGCACAAGCTCTTGTCTTGAACATTGGTACACTTGATGCAGAAATGCAGGAAGCACAACGACTGGCAGTACGTGAAGCAGGACGATTGAACGTTCCAATCATCCTCGATCCAGTCGGAGCAGGAGCTACGACATTAAGAACCGATTTCTCAAAAGAATTAATCGATTTCGGATGTACGATCATTAAAGGAAATGTCTCTGAAATCAAGACTCTACTTGGAGAGAATGGACGAACGAAGGGAGTCGATGCTGTGGGAGACGGAAGCATGGATCGAGAAAGTATCCGTATATTCGCACGCAAACAGCAATCCGTCGTCGTCGTCACCGGTCCAATCGATTACATCACGGATGGCACACGCGAAATGGAATTGAACGTGGGTACTCCTCGTCTTGGAGACATCACAGGAACAGGTTGTATGACGGCATCGATAATTGCTAGCTTCCTTGGTGCAGGCTATACGGCGTATGAGGCGGCAGTTCATGGAACGTTCGTCATGGGAAAAGCAGGAGAGCGGGCAGCATCGGCACAAGGTCTAGGCGATTTTAAACGAGAGTTGTTCAATGCCATCAGCCTGATGACGGAACAAGATCTGACGGAGGTGACGGAACGTGGTAATTGATTATTCGATTTACGCCGTGACGGATCGTAGATATCATCCAGGAGTTGCTATCGAAACGGTCGTTGAAGAAGCGATTTTAGGTGGGGTAACCATCGTGCAACTACGGGAAAAAACAGCGCAAGGAAAGGAGTTCTTTGAACAGGCAGTTCAGTTAAAAGCACTCACGGATCGTCACGACATTCCATTGATCATCAATGATCGAATCGATATCGCGTTACTCGTCGGAGCCGGTTTGCATATCGGACAAGAGGACATTCCTCTAACCGCAGCACGTCGTCTCTTACCGAACGCTGTAATCGGTGTATCGGTTGCAACTGTTGAGCAAGCAATGGAAGCAGAACAAAATGGGGCATCTTATTTAGGGGTGGGGTCTTTATTTGCGACGTCATCGAAAGCAGACGCTGATGCGATGCCGTATACGACACTTCAGGCGATTCGAGAAGCGGTTCACTTACCTTTGATTGGTATTGGTGGCATTACAGCAACAAATGTCTCGTCTCTACCGATTCTACTAGAAGGATACGCGGTCATTTCTGATATTTTTGCTAAAGAAGATCGGCAGCTCGCTGCAAAGCAAATGACAGATGCTGTGCGAGAATGGCATCAATCTCTTCAGAACAGGGTATAATTCGTTCAGAGGTGATTGTATTGAAATGGCAGACGATCCGTTTTCGGGGCTATTGGATCCGGTATCGGTTAGAACCACAAATCATTCGGGTCGATAATCAGGGGATTTATCATCTAGGAAAAGTTTTATTTCCGCGTCCTAATCGTATATCCTATGAAATGGCTCTTTTATTGAAGGAAAAGTATGAGCGACGTTACAAGCGACCTTTGTATATTAAAACGAGTTCGATTGCGACAGAAATCTGGGGGCATACTCATTTAGATATTTATTATCGGATACTTCTTCGGTTGCCGATCCCAGCTTCATTGCGCCAGCGTTATACGAATCGATTAGAAAGTACAAAAGTCATCGATATCGGGGTGCGTGCTGTCGACCAAAATCGAATTGTCTGGGATATCGGAGATTTTGTCGGGGGGTGGCTCGTGTTTTGGCTCATTCGCAGACGAATGCGCTGAACTTGCAATGTCCTGTTTCTCGTGGTGCAATATATATAGAAACGAGGTGACGGACATGGACATTCCCCGTTGTGAAACGATCGCGATTGACGAACAGCGCGCGACCGAAATCGGACATGTCGTTGATACAATTCCGACGCTTGAAATTGGAAAATTGTTTAAAATTTTATCAGATGCGACACGATTACGAATCGTTTATGCTTTGACGATTGAAGAAGAATTGTGCGTTTGTGACGTCTCTGCTTCTGTTGATTGTTCGATCGCGACAGCGTCGCATCATCTGCGATCCCTATTGAAACAGGGACTTGTAAAGTTTCGTAAAGAAGGAAAAGTCGTCTATTATTCCTTGGATGATCATCATGTATCATCGCTTGTCCATATGGCGATGGAACATGTACAAGAGGGAAAAGCAGTACTTGAATGATTTTTAGAATAAACGAAAAGCGCAGCAATAGCTGCGCTTTTCGTTTATTCTTGTGCTGATTGCTTTGATATGGCAGGAGCAAAGCGATGGAAGAAAAAGATCGTTGCACTAATCATTAAAAAGGACAGAATGGACAAGCCGAGGCACATCCATTTATATGTAGCAATTAACGTATCCGATTGTTGTAATTTTGCTTGAAGGGTTTGATACAAATCATCTTTTACACGGGATAAGTCTTCAAGAATTGTCTGAGTTGTTTGAGTCGATTGTCTTGCAAGACGTTTTGCTGCTGCAGGACTTTGACGTTCATATACGACGAAAACCCGTTCAATTTCAGACTCCCATACATTGTTTCGCCGAAGTAAATCCTTGATTGCCCCCGGAGTAGTTGATGATTGATTCAGAGCGTTACGTAAATCATGAATTTTCGAAGTCGAAAAATAATATTGTTCGATGTAACGATTATCCTCATACAATAAGAGACCACGGACTGCATTTGCTCGATCTCGATTATGTTCAACTAGCTGGTCGACTTGATTAATTAACGGTATATCATGATCCTTCATCTGCGCTGTCATCGCTGCAATTGTCCGATAACCGGACAAGGCATAAATGATTGGTATAGAAGCAAATAAACTGATCAAAAGAATCAGCAGAATACGCTGACGCCATAGTGAGTGCATGCAATCATTCCTTTAAATAAAAAGACATGTCATTAGCTTAACTACTATTACAAGAAAAGTGAAGCCTGTCTATTTTTTGAATAGGGATAGGAAAGTAGAAAGTCAGCATTTTGAATAAAAAAAGCAGGAAAGCTAGTACAATCCGAGAAGCTGTTTTGTAGAAGAAAAAGCGCAGCTTAGCTGCGCTTAATGTTAAAACGAATAGGAATGTTCCTTGTAGTTTCCGAAAACCGTATGAATTTCCGAGAACGTAACGAATGCATTTGGCTCAACAGAAGCGACGATCTCTTGCAAGCGTACGATTTCGTTATTTTGAACGACAACGTAGACCATTTTTTTCGTTCGGTTGGAGTATCCACCCCGTGCATCCAAAATCGTAACACCACGACCAAGCTCTTTTGTAATGACTTCGTTGATTTCATCTGCTTTCTCACAAATAATGATACATTGCTTAGAAGCAGAATAAAAACTATAGACCGTTTGAAGGGCTTTAGCGCGAACAAAGCTCATGATGAGAGCGTACATAACGTGTTTCAAATCGAAGACCCACCAGACAAGAATGTAGATGACAAGATCTTGCATTAGAAATATACGAGGAAGTGGCCAGTTATGAAAACGAGCGAAGAAAAACTTTCCAAGAATATCGAGCCCGCCGGTAGACGCGCCACCGAAGAAAATCAATGCCATTGCAAGACCGGAGACTAGACCAGCAAAGATGGAAGCGACAAGCGGATCATTTAAAGATTCTGGAACGATTTGAGTTGGAATCCAGTCGATTAAAAAAGAAGAAGCAATGACGATAATGCCAGATAAGAACATGAATCGCTTACGTAGAAAACGGAAACCTAAAATGAAGAGTGGGATGTTTAAGAGCAACTGTGTTAAGCCGATTGGGGTATGGAAGAGCTCTTGCACAACGAGCGTAATCCCCATGATACCACCGGATCCGATATCATTTGGAGATAGTAGTAAACTGATGTAAAGGGAATAAAGTAATGTACCAATGATTAAAAAACTGATTTTTTCAACTCTCTTTTTCTGTGGGTGTGTCGTAGTAGTCATGGCAATATGATGAGTGACCTCATGCTCCTCCTTCTGTGAGTATCTGCCTGCAAGAGTACGCCCATATGCATAAAATTTCAACCCTTCTTATGAAAAAAGATGAAAAAGGGTAAGTTTTTTTAGGAAGGTGATGAAAATGAAAAAAACGTTCTTGATTATTGGATGTATCTGTTTAGGGATACTGATAGGCATTCGTATTTTTCAACAACCAGATGAAGAAAATCGAACGTCTATTTGGCATGATGGTGATATCGTAGCAAGACAAGTCGGTGCTTCGATGATGAATACGGTAGCGATTCGTCAGTTAGCCGAACAACTCCCGTTTTCATCGGAATTAGAACAGGTAGATGTTGAAGGAGAATCGTTACGGCTTGCCTATGACGTCACTGGAAAAGAGCGGCGTGCGTGGATTGGGACGGACACTGGTACATTACAAGTGAATCAGGATTTTTTAAACGCTCGTTTATCAAAAGTCCTCATGCATCATACACTCGTATTATTCTCAACGATTCCTGACTTGACTAATCTTGAAATTCACTACACCGATCCCTATTCACGTGCTGATTTTAAAATAGACCGGAAAGCATTTGATGCTTATACGCCAACTGATATCGAACGGGCCACTTCATCTTCGAGTCGATTCAACCGTGTCGTTATCGATAGGTATGTCCTGGATGTATCAAGACGACAAACCTTTTTCGAACAGTTCGTATCAGGACTTTCGATTCGAAATAATTAGTTGTATAAAACAAGAAAAGGCATTTTTCACAATCTCGACACAATGATATCGTTTACATCTCGTTCTTTTATGAAAACAATAAAACAGGTCTATTCAACGCTTGAACATCTTTTAAGATGGAAGTATGATAATAAATGAACAGACATTGTGAAGTGTTGAACAAAAGAAAGAGAGGTTTCTACGATGAACGAGGTAGAAGCATTAGAAGGATTACGGAATAAAGCAGTCAAGTCGACGCGGATGTTACAAGTGCGTCCTCTCGAGTACTTAGTTCGTGCTATGCTAGCAGGTATTTTCATTGGGTTTGCAATCATTTTTACCTTAAAGGCAATTAACGGTCTATATATGGCGGAGTCACCTGTTGCGACACTTGTCGGTGGACTAACATTCGGAGTGGCACTGGTCTTAATCGTTTATGGTGGGGCAGAACTGTTTACAGGGAATACGATGTATTTCACAACGGCAACGATGCGAGGCTATACGACGAAGATGGATACGATGAAGGTTTGGTTAATTTGTCTAATCGGAAATGGACTCGGAGGGCTAGCGTTCGCGCTACTCTTTTCTCAAACAGGAATCATACAAGAACTTGGGATGAACAATTGGTTGTTTGCTGTATCGGAAACAAAAATTCACCATTCGACGTGGGAAATCTTTACACGAGCCATTTTCTGTAACTGGATGGTTTGTTTAGCGATTTTCATTCCAAAGAACATGAAGAATGAATTAGCGCAGATTATGATGATGATGGTACTGGTCGCAGTATTCTTTGCATCCGGATTTGATCACGTCATCGCCAATATGGCATTGTTCTCAATTGCTTTAATCGTGCCACATCCGGATACGATTACGTTTGCCGGAGCGATGCATAACCTGTTGCCAGCTTTAGCTGGTAACATTATCGGTGGAGCTGTCTTCATGGGAATGATCTATACGTGGCTGAACAAAGAAAAACTAGAGGTAGATGAATCACGTCAATCAACGACACCTGTTCATATTGCTTCGAAGCAAAATGCATAATCAAAAAGCAGCTGTCGCGACAGCTGCTTTTTTCGTTTATTCCATATGTTGAAAGCGATCGACATCTGCAGCCAGTTCTTCATAAATCGTTTCGACGATTTGTGCGTCATCGAAGAGCCCGAGGACGTTATCGTCCGGTAAGGCGTCAACAGGAGACGTGAAGTACAGAACAGCCGTCAACAACAATTGTTCCTGCTCCGTATGCATTTCGAATTTTTTCTGGTACAGAGCACGAAGCATTTCAAGCAATTGTTTTAATTGGAAATAGAGAACGAGCTCTGCCTCGCGTTCGATATCCGAGCTTTCTGTAGACGCAATATCTTGCGTCAAGTGGGCAAGTCCGATTTCTGCTCGAACTAACAGTTCTTGTTGTGCTTTTTCATCACCGACGAGGTCGAGTGCCTGTCGATGAAAATACGTATAAGCCGATTTAAAATCTCCGGGTGTGAATTCCATGGTGATGCCTCCTTCTATTCTCCTTCTAGTTTCGCCTTATTTCTTGCAAAATTGCAACTATTTCGTGAAAATAAAGATACAAGAAAGGGGATTACATAATGCCGACACAAGCAGAATTACAACAGTACGCGTCTTTAGCAGTACGTACAGGAATTAATTTACAACCAGGACAACAACTCGAGGTACGAGCCGGAATCGAGAATTTGCCACTTGTCCGTGAAATCACGCGTGTCGCCTACGAAGTAGGTGCTACGCAAGTATATGTACAATGGTCTGATGATGAGATGACGAAAATTCGTTATTTCAATGCACCAGAAGAGTCGTTTGATACGTTCCCGGATTGGTTAAAGGCACGTTATGATCAACTGGCAGAAGAAAAGACAGCATTCTTATCAGTCGTTAGTGAAGATCCAGATTTATTGAATGGCGTTGATTCGAGTCGAATCACACGTGCGAATAAAGCGGCAGGTGTTGCTCTTGCTAATTGGCGGAAGTTCGTCATGAGTGACAATGTAAGCTGGTGCGTCGTAGCGGCACCATCTGAAAGCTGGGCGAAAAAAGTGTTCCCTGACTCAGAGAAGCCGGTCGATGAACTGTGGGCAGCTATTTTAAAGGCAACACGTGCCGATCAAGCAGATCCAGTTGCTGCATGGGCAGATCATGATCATAATCTACGTTCAAAAGCAAAATTCCTGACAGAGAAGAAATACAAAACATTACACTACACAGCTCCAGGGACAGAACTATCGATCGAATTACCAGAACGACATGTCTGGTTAGGTGGCGGTGGTCCGAATGCAGATGGTGTGGATTTCATCGCGAATTTACCGACAGAAGAAGTGTTCACGTTACCGAAAAAGACAGGCGTCAATGGTTACGTCTCTAGTACCAAACCACTCAGTTACAGCGGGAACTTGATTGACGAGTTTACGCTTTGGTTCGAAGATGGAAAAATCGTCAAAGCAGAAGCAAAACAAGGACAAGAAGCACTTGATGATTTGATTTCACTTGATGAAGGCGCCCGTTACTTAGGAGAGGTTGCGCTCGTACCACACCGTTCGCCAATTTCAGACTCGGGTATTTTATTCTACAATACACTGTTTGATGAAAATGCGTCATGCCACTTGGCAATTGGTCGGGCGTACTCGACGTGTCTCGAAAATGGTCCAAGCCTTTCAGCGGAAGAACTAGAAGCACAAGGAGCAAACGATTCGATGACTCATGTTGACTTCATGATTGGATCAGCAGAGCTATCGATCGAAGGAGAACTTGCAGACGGCACGCGTGAATCCGTCATGCGTGACGGAAGCTGGTCAATCTAAACGAACAAAAGGTGAGTCCGAATACGGAACTCACCTTTTGTATAAGATTATTGATTACGCTTCTTCACCGATGATTTTTACTTCTGTCTCAAGTAAAATACCGAATTTTTCTTGAACGGTTTCTTGTACATGACGAATGAGCGCGATATAGTCGGATGCTGATGCATTCTCGACGTTGACGATAAAACCAGCGTGTTTCTTTGAGACTTCAGCACCACCGATGCGCGTTCCCTGTAAGTTACTATCTTGAATCAATTTACCTGCAAAATAGCCTTCGGGACGTTTAAAGACACTACCACAAGAAGGATACTCGAGTGGTTGTTTTGTTTCCCGCTTATGCGTTAAATCATCCATGACTTCCTTGATTAGTGCTGGGTCACCTTCTGTTAAAGCAAATCGACCTTCGAGGATGATGTATTCTTTCTTTGAGAAGCAACTCGTCCGGTAACCCAGTTCGAGTTCATCATGCGAAATATTTAGCAGTTCGCCTTGTCGTGTCAAAACAGTCGCACTATGCAAGCAGTCTTTGACTTCACCGCCATATGCGCCTGCATTCATGATCAAGGCGCCACCAATCGTTCCTGGAATCCCGCAGGCGAATTCGAGCCCGCTGAGTTGGTGTGCGTAAGCCACACGAGAAGCTTCGATGATTGCTGCGCCACTTTGAGCGACGAGTTCATGTCCTTCGACCGAGATGTCAGTTAACTTCTCGAAAGAGAGGACAATACCACGAATACCGCCATCACGGACGACAAGATTCGATCCATTTCCAAGCAACGTCAATGGAATATCTTGTTCGTAAGCATATCGGACGACAAAAGCCGTTTCTTCATAAGAGGTCGGAATGATAAATAAATCTGCGATTCCCCCCATTTTTGTATACGTATGATTTTTCAAAGGCTCATTAATTAGTACGGACTCTTTTGAAATTCCTTCATATAGTCCCGTCATTACTTGTTCAGTCATTATGGTCTCAGTCCTTTTCGTGAATTCCTATCCAGCGCTCATGCGCTCAAAATATATTTTAACATTAATCGTGTAGTCATTGTTCAACATACTGTTCCCAAAATACCGACTTATGCCGGGAATTGCAAGCAGTAGAGAGTGAATGTCATCGATTAGTAATGAAAAATGTCATACGTAGAGCATTGTCATGAAGAGGAATGAAGCGAAAAGAACTCGGGAAAAGAGAAGTATAAAAGGAGGCGATTTTGATGGAAAGTGAACGTTTATGGATGCGACCATTCGAAGAAGCAGATTTCGATTTTTATAAGTCGCTTGTCCAAAATGAGCGCGTCATGCGCTATATCAACGGTGGTGTTGCCTTAAGCGAAGAAGAAGCAAGAGAATGGTTTGAGCGGCAATTAGAGCGCTATTCGGACGAACGACAAACTGGATTTTTGCTGTTATTTAAAAAGGAAACGAACGAGCCGATTGGTTTCGCAGGTTTACTCATCCAAGAAGTCGATGGAATTGAAGAATTAGAAGTCGGTTATTGGCTCGAACCAAAGCATTGGAAAGTCGGTTATGGTCGTGAAGCGGCAAAGCACTTAATGCTGGAGGCATTCAATCGAGGGCATGATCGGATCATCTCCATCATTCATCCTGATAATCATGCTTCCCAAAATGTCGCACGAGCGAATGGGTTGAATTGGGAAAAAGATACGATTTTTAGAGATATACCTGTCACTATCTATGCAGGACAATTATCGCGACTTTATCGTCACTAAAAGAGGAGAGTTTTTATGTACGAATTTACGTTCGAGTCTTTTCATCACATGACACCAGATACATTGTATGCACTCTTGAAACTACGAACGGATATCTTTGTCGTCGAGCAGAACTGCGCTTATCCGGAATTAGATGATCAAGATCAACAGGCAACGCATCTGATTGTACGCGACGAGAGTGATCGAATTGTAGGATGCCTTCGGATGTATGAGCATTCGAAAAAAGGAACGGCGATTGGACGGGTAGCCGTTCATCGTTCTCATCGGTCTGTTGGATTGGCAAGACAAATGATGCAACGAGCAATGATTCATTTACAAGCAGAATCTGCGATCTACTTACAAGCACAAGCACACTTAGAAGGGTTTTACGGATCGTTTGGTTTCCGAACTGTATCCGAACCTTATTTAGAAGATGATATTCCTCATGTGGATATGCAGTTTCACGTAAAGGATTAAAAAAAAGACTTCACGTCGTCGTTGAATGAGCCGATGAATAAGTAGAATGAACTTTTCTCGGAGGTGGATCAGTCATGAAGAAAGTGCTGGTCATTTGCGCTCTTAGTTTAATCGGTATCTTGTCTTTAGGGGTCGGCATTTCGTATGCCCAACTGCAAGGAAACTACCGTGATTCCGAACAAGAAATAATGAAGATTCTAGAGCGGCAACATGATTTATCGGCTTCCTCCTTTCTTGAAGTGCGCGCATCCTTTTCTTTGCAACATCGACAAATCATTCACGTTCGCCTTCGCGGCGAGCCAGCCATCACATATGAATTCATTCAACCAAAAGATGAAATCGAATATCATGGGTCTGTCGGAACAAGTGTTGAAAAGACAGGGAAACAAGATGCCGTCTTTCGAAACGCTTCTCTAAAAGTCGGTAAAAAATAAAAAATGGAGGATCTTCCTGAAACGACGGAAGATCCTCCATTTTTTGCTTTCAAGACGGTAGGATATTGCGTACACTACGAAGAGATACTGAAATGAGGAGGTCGAGGGAATCATGTGGAAACCCTTTACGAAAAACCAATCAATTGTACCGGCACTACAAGCCTTCAGGGAACTTGATGTCGAAGCATTTCGAATACATGTTGCCCAATTGAATGTTGTGGAACAACAAGCTTTACAGTTTATTAAACGATCATTAGAGCTAGATTCGCCTGCTCATTTACAATTAGCGCTTGAGATGAAACAACCACTCGTCGAAGTTGATCGTCTTTTCCAAACGCTCGTTACTTGTCAAAATCGTCACCAATTACTCGAGATGCTACTAGCATACGGTCTTGACGTCAATCAAGTCTATACACTCGAAGGGCATCGCTCCATCGTCAGGCAACCTCTTCACTTTCCGGTAGGTCTATATGCAGCGCGCCACGAAGAGTTATGGGCACTTGTTGCTGAAGAGTTAGATTTCACCTATACGATACAACTTCAACGCAGTGATCAATTCATGGAGACGCATGAATTAAATCTACTTGACCTCGTCTTATTACTCGATATCGAAGAAGAGTTGACGATTCGAGTGCTTGATCAGCTGTGCGAATGCAAGGCGACCGTTGGGCTTTCAGAACGATTACAACGCCCTGCTTCACCGTTGTTATTTAAGATAATTGAGATGGATGCTTATCTTCCGACATTTATCTACGCTAAACACTACTTTCCGTTCTATGCGTTAATTGGCCGGCAAACAACGCTATTTCCCTCTTTATTAAATCGTATAATGCAGGAATCTATTGCTTCTGAAGTGAATGAGGATGCATTGCTCGCCTTTCATAACTATCACCCTGGACTTGCTTTAAAACAGGGACATACTTATATCGAGCAATTATATGAAATGGGGTTATTGCTTCGTGATCAAGGTGGAGTAGATTTCAACCGAATCGATGCTGAATACGTCTTATCTGAATATGATGAAGTGATTAAGCGATTATGTCGTTAACGAATTAGTTGTAACTTGAAATGTATGCCAGTGAGAAAAAAGTTGAATATCACAAAATGTACTTCTTTGATAGAGCCTCAACACGTCTAAGTTTGTAGAAAAGAACAGTGTTTCGAATGTTTTGATATTTATTTTAAATAGTTTAGCTTGAAAGGTATCAAGAATCCGCCGACCGTATCCTTGATATCTCAATTCAGGCAAGCAAGTAATTTCAAGAAGACGAATCGAACGACCGTGTTTTTGAAAGAGAAGTGTACCAATTACTAATTGTTGATCATAAACCAAATAAGGTATCGTATTCGAATGTACCCATTGTTCTAGATGTTCAGAATGGTAAGGAAAAAGATACTCACATCCTTTAATGGAAGTGTTACGAAGTGTAAGATACTGTTCTTGATTACGGGCATGTATAGGTTGAAAACGCAGCGTAGCAACGCGATCATTTGAAATTCCGATTAATCGAAATTGTTCAGAAGAGAGAATGTAGCCAAGTGCTTTCCAAATGGATGATAATGCGCCATCTTGAGGCGGAACGATTTGTACTTTAATTTGTTTAGCACCCTGATAAATAAGATACTCATGTAAATATTTTGCAAGATGATAAAATGCGGAGATATTTGAGTAGGCACCATTCATCAGACAAACCATGTCATTTGTAATATGATAACTAAGCGTAGCATAGACGTGATCGTTTTTAAGATAAACAAATTGGTGATCTTCGAGTGGTTGAAAAAGAAAAGTATTTTGTGGCCACTGGTTATGTTGTAGAAGTTGATGAACGTATCGCTTTTGCCTACACGATAATTGACTATAAGGTACAATGAACAAATCATATTCCTCCTCTAGATAAATGAAATGGTCTTTATAACTATTATTTTACAGTAAATTAAAGGTAAATATATATTATTTTTAAAATGAAAAGTAGATGGATTATTTAAGAAAATGAGGTTAGTTGAATATGAAGTATATTTGGGTTGTGATTGGCTTATTATTTTTTTTTATCAGCGCAAACACAATAGTAGGAGAAGCTAAAGATTACGATGAATCAGTTACAAGTACATCAACGACATATGGCAATTATGGAACAAAAGATCATATCATCGTTGATCGAAAAGAACCGATCTATGAAGGATTCGATTCACCGAACGATATGGCGTTTTTATTTGCTTGTATCGCTTTACTGGCGACGGTTGGGCTTGGAATCGTCAATGCTTCTGATTGAGATGAATCTGCCCTAGACTATTAGAAATCAACAAAAAGTAAGTGGCGAGTACATCGTCACTTACTTTTTTTGTCCGTCACATATGACTAGGAAGAGAATGTTCCTAGAAATGAATTCGCTTTTTTCGACCGACACGTGCCATTCGTTCATGCTCTTGTTCGAGTCCAGCACGCTCGAGTAAATCGAGATAATAGCGAAAAGGAGTCGAACGATGTGAAAAGTATGGAATATACTCTGTGAAAAGCATCGTTTCTGCTCGTTCTAACGCTCGTAGTGAGATCAGGGCATGCAGTTCCGCGAAGCGAATTTCTTGATAGGTGGACAAAGCATCTGCATCGATCCGAACATGTGATTGTAGTTTTTTCGCATGCGTATTCAGGCAGTTGATATACGCTTCTTGGTGTTCTGCTGTCTCGCAGTGTGCAAGTACAGCAAGCAGGAGATCACTTCGCTCCGTATCAACGTCCATCGGTACTTTCAAAGCCGTGTAGAGGGCACGATCCATCCACTCGACACCATGACTATCATTTTTATAATAGCCGACCAATTCTTTAAAGAAGTCGACTTGCGAGACTTTTAATAATCGAAAGGGATCATTACTTAAAAATAAAGGTTCTTCCCCGGCAGCTGACGAAAGAAGAAAGAAAAATTCTTCAAAAGCAATCCGAGTTCCATTTTTTCGATGGGCATAGTGGCGTAAATGCTTGAGCAGGCGCTTCGCGGTGATATACCAATTCTTTTGTTCGCGAAGTGGTACGATCGGATTTGGCTCAAGGTACTGTAAGTCGTATGCTAATTGAACGAACCGTTCCGTCTGAGCAATCGTCTGTTCGACAGTTGGTTGTTCTTGTTCTTTTTGCAAATCTTTGTACTTCATGAACTGTGTCAACATGGCATCAAACTCTTTTTCTTCGATGACTTGTCTCGGGAGTTGACGATAGATTTCGACGATGATATCGCGAAGGGTCGTATCGCCATACTGTTCCAGTAAGAGCCGTAGTTTCCGTATTCTCATGATCGCCCTCCTTCGCAAAAAAAGCACAGCACGACACTATTCATTTCCCGCTTTTTTCATAAACCGAACCTCTTCATTTGCGCTTTTTAGTCAGAGACGACTATCTTAAATAAGAAAGCTACTTACAGAAGGGGACGATTACTCATGAATGAAACGATTCAACATTTACTAAACCATCGGTCAATCCGGAAATTTAAAGATCATCAATTAGATGAAAAGACGATTGAAACACTGATCCAGGCCGCGCAAGCTGCCTCGACGTCTTCTTACCAACAAGCGTACGCGATCATCGGTGTCGAAGATGAGGAATTAAAGCGGCAGCTGGTCGATGTCGCAAGTGGTCAACAATACGTTGCAGAGAATAGTTATTTCTTCGTCTTTTGTATGGATTATCATAAACATACGTTGGCGGCAGAACTAGCAGGAGGCGACGTAAGTCGGACGATCGAGACAACAGAGGCACTTGTTGTCGGTGCTGTCGATGCCGGACTAGCAGCCCAGAACTTAGTCGTAGCTGCTGAGTCACTCGGATACGGAACGGTCTATATCGGTTCCCTGCGAAATGATGCCCGTCGCGTCAGCGAATTGCTACATCTTCCGGACCATGTCGTACCATTGTTTGGAGTTGCCGTTGGTCTTCCGGATCAACAACCCGGTAAAAAACCCCGCCTTCCGATGGATGCGGTCTTCCACCGGAATACGTATACTGATGACGATACGATGCGTGAACTACTGACTCAATATGAAGAGTCGACGTCATCGTATTACGGAGAACGGACTGGTGGTCAACGGACAGAAGGGTGGGTCAAACAGATGGCTGCCTCGATGCACGAACCGAAACGGACGTATCTCCGCGATTTCTTGAAAGAGAAACAGATTGCAAAAGATTGATACGGAGGTATCTGAATGGCAGAACATCAACCACACCGCTCCCGCTTGGAGCGCCGACGCTTAGAGTTAGAAGAGCAGGCGAAAGAAGAAGAAGCATTCTCGTCGGAAGAACCAATCGCTCATGAACCATTCGAGAGACGACAGGAACCGGTGACGTATCATCGCTATGTCGAAGAGCAACCACGAGATCGAAAAAGTTCATCGCGTCGTTCCGGGAGCGGCGTACTCAAGCAGATGGGACAGATGATCGGTCGCGCTGGTTCACGGTTATTTGCTAGCCGAGAACGCTCGAGACGTTCGAGGACGGCTGACCGGTCAGAGCGATCCGTACAGACGAATGCTGATGTATCTTCGCGAGAAGCTCAGCCTAAAAAAATCAAGAAAAAACGTCGTTTTAAACGAAAGGTTATTGGACTATTCTTGCTACTACTGATTGCGTTCGTTCTTTTTGCATCCCAACCGTTTACGTTTTTACTGATTGGTAGTGATGCACGACCAGGGGAATCATTGCGTGGGTCACGTTCGGATTCGTTGTCGGTCATGCAATTCATTCCACTTTCTCGAACGATTCAATTGACATCGATTCCTCGAGATACGTATACACCAATTTCCTGTGAGAATGGAAAAAAAGACAAAATTACACATGCTTTTGCTTTTGGTGGCGAAGAGTGTACGCAAGAGGCTGTTTCTGGTCTACTCGATGAAGAAATTGATGGGAAGATCGTTATTTCCTTTGATAGTTTCATTGGATTAGTGGATCAAATCGGCGGAATCGACCTTGTCTCGACAGGAACATTCTCTGAGCAGGATGCGAGTGGGAAAGCAAATCAGTATTCATTCCAGAAAGGGAAGGAATACCATATGGATGGCGCGATGGCACTTGCCTATTCGAGACATCGAAAAACAGATAATGATGGAGCACGTGCAAATCGTCAGTCCGAAGTCATACAAGCTGTAGCGACACACTTATTGAAACCGACTGGGTGGTCAAAAATCCCAGCAGCGCATACGTATATGAAAGAAGAGATGAATCTCGATTTGAGTGTACGTGAGATGGCAACAGCAGGGTTATCTCTTGCCTTGATGTCAGAACGAAAACATTATGAAATTGAAGCAGTGAGTCAACGACTGAACGGAATTTTCTATGACCTACCGGATGAAAAGGCGTTGCAAGAACTACGGGACCGTCTCGATACGACATTCTATGGAACATTGAAGAACTGAAGTGGAGGGGTTTCTCATCGGTCATTGCGGGTATAAATTGATGTACGTTGCTCCTTTAGTGGATCGTTTAAGTGATGTCTGAAATCGATGATTTTCGGACACGACATCTTAACATTCCACGAAGGTGACTAACTTATCGAGGAGGGACCCCCCATATGAAAGTACTAGTCGTAGGTGCATCCGGTACGATTGGAGCGCGCGTCGTCAAATCACTTGCCAAGGGTCATCAGGTCACGGTCATCGTTCGTCACGAACATTTGGTGGAACGATTCGAAAAACTCGGTGTAAAGGCTCATTATGTCGACATCGAAACAGAACTCGAAAAAGTCATTGAGCACGGAGTCGCAGGACAGGATGCAGTCATTTGTGCGGCAACCGCAGGAGTAGATGGTGAAGCGACAGAAATTGAACTGCTGGATCGGACGGTTGCCTTAAAAACAATCGATGCAGCGAAAAAAGCGCGTGTCCGTCACTTTGTGTTATTGAGCGCTTATGGTGCAGATCGACCTGAGCAATTTAAGAAAGATGTCTATCCGTTCTATGCTGCTAAAAATGCTGCAGAAGAACAGATTGAACATAGTGGTTTGACGTATACGATTATTTGTCCCGTAGCCATCACAACAGGTGAGGGGCGTGGTTTGATTGAAGCGGATGAAGATTTAAAGGATACGAAGGACGCGACGATTTCGGAAACGGATGTCGCATCGATCCTCGTTGCATCTGTCGATAATCGATCGGTATTCAATCGACGTCTAGAAGTCAAGGAAGGAAAGACGTCCTTGAACGAAGCTTTAGGTGGAGCAGAAGCAGTCGGTAGCGTCAAAGATAATCGTCAAGTCAAAAAACAACTACCACGTTTTAACTAACGGTTGAATCGTTTAAGAAGTCAATCCTATAAAATGTAGCGAATTCTTTTGGCATACGATGCAGAAGAGTTCGCTTTTTTGTTGATAAAAGAAGAAGGACGAAAAGAGGAAGTCTGCTACACTTAACAAAGAAGGAGGGGGTTAGATGTGAAAAAAACGCTGATCTATCTGATCCTAGCGATTGCGGTCATTGGTATTGCCTACCAAGGTTATCGTACATATGACGAAAAGCAGTCGAAAGTGGAACAACAACAAAAACAAGCATCGCAAGGTGGTCTAGAAGTAGGGATGAAAGCCCCAAATCTATCCTTGCGACAAGAAGGAAAAACCATCAATCTAGACGAAATCAATCATGATGTCTTTGTCATTAATTTTTGGGCGACGTGGTGTCCACCTTGCAAACAGGAGATTCCAGAACTGAACGCCTTCTCACAACATACCGATATACCGGTCTACGGAATCAATGTCACGACTTCAGAGCGACGTGTTTCGGATGTCGCGGATTTTTTGAAGCAAACACCTGTGGAATATCCTGTGTTATATGATCGGGAAGGAACGTCTGAGGATGCGTATCGTCTTGTAGCAATGCCAGCAACCTATGTATTAGACCAGAAAGGAACGATTCTCGCGAAACACGTCGGTCCTGTGACGGAACAGATGTTAAAAGAGATGGTGAAACGAACAGGAGGATGACGATGGAACTCCGATGCCGCAACTGCTCCTTTCAACAAACATTTCAACTCGGTCAACTAGATGGGTGGCCAACGTTTCCTGCTCTCTTGACGCAAGGGGTCGAAGCGTTCATGACGGGTCTTCCTCTTTGGTTCGTCCCTTCAATGCATGAACCGATCCTACAACGGGCGTATTTGGATGACTGGAATCGTTTTCGCTTAATTCAGCACTACCAGCTTCACCAAGAAGAATTAGCGGATGGATGGGTACCACATCAATTAGATCTATATCATTGTCCGACATGTTCCCGGTTTTCGAATCGCTTTTGGTGTGCATTGTTCTTGCAGCTCGATGTCGTCGAGCCACATTATGAATGTCCACATGATCAGACGGTGTTGGAACGAATCGAAATATCTGATATTCATCACTTTCCTTGTCCATCTTGTTGCGATCACTCCCTATATGTTCGGAGATAAAGCAAAAAAGCCATTCGTTTCATGAAAGACTGATGAGAGAAAATTCTTCTCTATAGTCAATACACGAGATGGAATGGCTTTTTATCGATCATCAACCCATTTGCCGAAACGAAAATGTCTGAAAGGAAGAGGGTGATGAATTGCTGACATCTAACGTATAAGTTGTACCGTCAAAGATAATCGTATCGCCTAACCGTGCTTCAGGTGGTAAATAACGTCGTGGAATGAAACTTGAACCATTTTCCCACAGTAGGACAGCGTATTTGCCATCAAGTCGCTCCAGCGTACCACGTTTGATCATATTAACTCCTCCCACAATTACATCGAAGTCATTCCTTGGTCGAACAGGAATGTACTCTCTCTCTATCATTCTCTGTAATTTTTATTCTTATGTTTGGTATATTCCCAGTTCGTTTCATCTTTACACATGATTCTTAAAAAAAACGCGATTCCAAGCCGTTTTCGTCTCAAATCTGACGTATTTGATAAGGAATAAAGAAGATAGCGGTCGGAAAAAAAGACCCGATATATCATATCGGATCTCTAACATGAGAATTGACTTAAGAAGCGAGTGTCTGTTTCGTTTCGATTTTCGTCGGACGAAGAAAAGCAAGCAAGAACGTAAACAATGGTGAAAGAAGTAAAAAGAATGCGAACGGGACGTATTCGGTTACTGGGACACCAAGAGTAGAAGCGAAGAATGCTCCAGAAACTCCCCACGGAATGAGTGGATTGACGAGTGTTCCACCATCCTCGAGTGAACGAGAAAGGAAACGCGGATCAATCTGACGCTCTTCGAAAATTTTCTTGAATGCTTGACCCGGTAGCAAGATGGACAAGTATTGTTCCCCAGCCATCAAGTTAACACCGATCGATGATAAGGCAACCGATGAGATGATGCTACCATCGCGTTTCAATCGGGAAACCGTCCGTTCAATGACGACATCGATGACACCGATACCACGCAAGACGCCACCGAAAGCAAGGGCGAGCATGACGAGTGAAACCGACCACATCATCGATTGCAATCCACCTTTAGTAATGATTGCCGTAACAGTCTTACTAGACGATTCTAATTTTAAACCATTCTGAATGACTGCCATCCAGTTCGAGATGCTCCAGTTTCCTTGTACGAGACCTGTTAATAGTAATCCACTCAACACACCTGCAATGAGTGTTGGGATGACAGGCATCTTACGTAGCGCTAACACCATGACGAGCAATGGTGAAAGCAATGTCCAAGGTGATAAGTCAAACAAACGAGCTAACTCTTGTTGTGTCGTTTGAACAGCAGATGAATCGACAGTACCACTACTACGTCCAAAGATGAAGAATAAGATGAACGTAATCGTGATAGCAGGAATCGTCGTTCCCATCATGAAACGAATATGATCAAATACGGAAACGTTAACGATTCCCGGTGCAAAATTCGTTGTGTCCGATAAGGGTGACATCTTATCTCCGAAACACGCACCACTGATGATTGCTCCTGCTGCAAGTGCCGGATTGACGCCTAGTGCAATCGCGATTCCCATTAAGGCAACACCGACCGTACCGATTGTTGTAAAAGAACTACCCGTAAAGGTCGAAACGACCATCGCGATCAGAAGCGCACTTGGAGCGAACCAAGTCGCTGAAAGTGTAGATAAACCAAAATGAAGAAGGGTCGGCACTGCGCCACTCATCATCCAGACCGCGATCGTCATACCGACGAGTAGCATGATCAAGATGGGTTTAATCGCTTCCCGAATACCTTGAATCATATGATGTTCGACGTCTTCGAACTTAAAACCACGGTAAACGGCATATCCTGAGACGAAAATAAGACTGGATAAGATGGCAAGATGCGGTTCGGCTTTGGCACCGAATAACGCGGACAATAAAATAATGATGCTGATTCCTAGGATAGCTGCGGATTCACGGAATGACATGCGCATGCTTCCACCTCCTTAAATGAATATGAAAGTATAATAGCTCTCTGTTGCTAACACGCTTTTATGCACAAAAGCATTGAACAAACGTAATACTAACGAATATTATGGATGGCGTCAACCATAAGCGTTTCTATAAAAAATATAAAAAATTATAAATGTGGCGATTTTTTGTCGTAAACGCTTTCTTTTTTCCTTCAAATCTTGCACAATAGGAAGTATCAAATGACATTTTTGTGAACGATGAGGAGGATACATATGTTTACACTGATTTTTGTGGTAGTCGTTGCGATTATGGGTGCAGGTGTATTTGGAATTGATCATCTCGTAGCGCAACGTGCTGAAAAGCGTTAAGCAGATAGAAGTAAAAGAAGCGTTGAAGGGACTGTCTTCTATAAGACAATCGCTTCAACGCTTCTTTTTTGTGTAAAAACTAATAAAAATTCAATTGACAGTATAAATATACATATGTTTAAATCGGTATAACATTCTTCGAAGGGGAGCGGACAGATATGAAATGCACCATTATTGGAGTAACAGGATATACCGGAATTGAGCTGATTCGGTTGTTAGAAGCACATCCTTCTTTTGAAATCGTCTGCTTAATGAGTGATTCGATGGCAGGTGAAGAGATGAATGACGTATTCCCATTCATGAATAAAAAAACATACTCATCCTTAACTTCTTTCTCAATAGGAAATCTTATAGAAACAGAAACAGAAATGGTCTTCTTAGCAACACCGAGCGGAATCTCAAAACAGTACCTAGAACAACTTCAAAACTGGTCCGGTTACATCATTGATTTAAGTGGTGATTTACGACTTCCGTCTGACATATATGCAACGTGGTACAACAAGGAACCAGTAGCTGTGGACATACAAAAAAAAGCAGCTTACGGATTACCGGAGTGGAATCGTCAAGCTGTCGCGGCAAGTAAATGGATTGCGAATCCGGGCTGTTACGCGACAGCAGTTTTGCTCGGACTGACACCATTCTTAAAAGAGAAAAAAATCGATCCATCTCAAATCATCATTCAAGCTTCTTCTGGTCTAACGGGGGCTGGCAAAACGTTAACGGCACAAACGCATCATGTCCATTCCAGCGAAAACGTTCGTTTGTATAAAGTGAATCAGCATCAGCACATTCCGGAAATTGAGCAGGCACTTTTCGAATGGACTGGATCATCGGATCCGATCACGTTCTCGACCCAACTACTACCGATCAATCGAGGAATTATGGCGATTATGACGGTCCAGCCGTTGATTGATTTATCGGAAGCGGAGTGGCGATCCTGGTTGATTGACCAGTATGCAACGGAACCATTCGTCCGAATCCAACAGGCTGATCCGGAAATCAAGTCCGTCGTCGGGAGTAATCACTGTGATTTGACCGTCTATAAGGATGATCGGACAGGGCGCGTGACCATCGTTTCAGTCATCGATAACATGCAAAAAGGAGCTGCCGGACAAGCCGTTCAAAATGCCAACATTTTAGCAGGATTTGATGAAATGTCTGGTCTGACCCAACAACCGATCTATATTTAAATACTTTGAGATGAAAGAGGAGGAACGCCTGTGTGGCAAGTACAAATAGAGACCCCATTGACGATCACGACACCGAAGGGATTTCAAGCTTCAGGGGTACACGTCGGGCTAAAGCGAAAGCGGAAGGATCTTGGTTTGATTTGGTGTGAGGAAGGCGCAAGTGCCGCAGCTGTCTATACGACGAATCAGGTGCAAGCAGCACCGATCACTGTGACGAAGCAAGCGTTACAGGCGTCACAAGGACACATTCATGCAGTCCTCGTCAACAGCGGAAATGCGAATGCCTGCACAGGAGAACTTGGTCTATCACATGCGTATACATCCCAACAAGCGTTAGCGACCCACTTCGGAATTGCTCCAGAACAAGTCGCGATTGCTTCAACAGGAATCATTGGTCAACCGTTAGCCATTGATACGTTACTGGCAGGTATTCCACAGCTGATACCTACAAATGACAAGGATGCCGCGAATGATTTTGCCCATGCGATCCTGACGACCGATACCGGTACGAAATCAGCTGGTCAACAATACATGCAAGGGGATGTTCAAATTTCAGTATGTGGCGTGGCGAAAGGGTCAGGGATGATTCACCCGAACATGGCAACGATGCTTGGGTTCTTGACGACCGATGCAACGATTGAACCGGATGTCTTACAGACACTATTACGCCGGACGATTCATCGGACGTTCAACTGCATTACCGTAGATGGTGACAGTTCGACGAATGACATGGTGATGATTTTAGCGAGCGGAGCTGCAGGAGGAGCAACGATCGTTGAAGGGACAGACGAAGCGTTAGCATTCGAACAGGCGATCGAAACGGTTTGCCAAGATTTAGCGAAACAGATTGCGCGGGACGGGGAAGGTGCGACGAAGTTGATCGAAGTGACGGTAGACGGAACACAAACTGATGAAGTAGCGCGGATGATCGCCAAACAAGTCGTCGGATCGTCTCTCGTCAAAACAGCCATCTTTGGGGAAGATGCGAACTGGGGACGAATCATCGCTGCAGTTGGCAGTATCAAGGAGCCGCTCGATGTCTCGAACGTTGATATCAAAATTGGCTCGCAGTGGGTGTTGCAACAGAGTATGCCTGTCTTATTCGATGAAACGGTTGCTTCGAAGGATTTGGCACAGCAGGACGTCCGGATTCATATCGATTTGCATGACGGTACAGGACAAGGACACGCCTATGGTTGTGACCTGACATACGATTACGTCAAAATCAATGCGAGTTATCGGACATGACGAAACGAAAAGTCATCAAACTAGGTGGTAGTGTCTGGGAACAACTTGATACACGATACTTTGAAGAATGGAAAGCATGGGTCGAAACAGGAAACGAACTATTGATCGTCCATGGCGGCGGACCACTTTTATCTAGTTACTGCGAACAAGAGGGCATCCAACCCGTGTTTCGGGACGGTGTACGTGTGACGACGGATGGTGTCTTACTTGGGGCAAGACGCATTCTCGCCGGTGAAGTTCAATCCGGTATCGTCCAACAATTGAATCAGGCAGGAATACCAGCGGTCGGGATGAGTGGTCTAGACGGTGCGAGTGTCCATGGTAAAAAAGTCAAAGGACTCGGGGCAGTCGGTCATATCACACACATTCATCCACGATTGTTCACGGTATTAAGTACGAATGGTTATGTGCCCGTCGTCACGTCTCTCGTTACAGGAGAACAAGGTGCCTTGAACAGTAACGGAGATGCATGTGCCATTGCAGTCGCAAAAGCTTGGTCCGTCGATCGATTCGAATTGTTGACGGATGTCGAGGGAGTAAAAGTAAACGGTGACTATCAATCGGAGATTACCTATGCAGCGATCGAGGCAGCAATAGCGTCCGGGGAAATTTACGGTGGGATGATTCCAAAAGTTGAAGCGATGATGCAGGCAGCGCAACATGGCATACCGGAAGTCATCATCCGATCGGGAAAAAACGTAGCGGCTATCGGGACACGAATCAAGGAGGAATTACATGAGCGCACTACTGCCCACTTATCAACGTACTAATGTGGAATTGGTCAAAGGACAAGGGTCGATCGTTGAGGATACGACAGGAAAAACATATCTCGATTTCATCATGGGGATTGCTGTTTGCAACACGGGGCATCGGCACCCTTATATTCAGCAACGACTAGAAGAACAATTGAATCAGATTTGGCATACGTCGAATCTATTTCAAATTGCGCAACAAGAGCGAGTAGCGCAGCGATTAACAGAAGACAGTCATCTCAGTCATGCCTTCTTTTGTAATAGTGGTGCGGAAGCGAACGAGGCGGCGTATAAACTTGTTCGAAAATGGACAGGGAAAACGGAGGTCATCACGTTCAAACAATCGTTCCATGGGCGAACGTTTGCGATGATGGGCGCGACAGGACAGGAGAAAATCAAAGCAGGATACGGAGAGATGGTGAATGGATTTAAACATTTACCATTTAACGATATGGAGAGTTTAGCAGAAATCACGGAACAAACAGCTGCCGTTTGGCTTGAAATCATTCAAGGAGAGGGTGGTGTCGTCGTTGCAGACGATACGTGGCTTGAGACATTGATGGAACAGGCGAGATTGTATGACGTCAAAATCATCGTCGACGAAGTGCAAACGGGTATCGGTCGAACGGGATCTCGTTTTGCGTTTGAGCAGACACCACTAATACCAGATATCATCACTCTTGCGAAAGGACTTGGAAGTGGGCTTGCAGTCGGGGCATTACTCGCAACGGCAGAGGCGGCTGAAGTGTTTACGCCTGGTTCTCATGGCTCGACTTTCGGTGGGAATCCGCTTGCGATGACAGCTGCAGAAGCAACACTTGATCTTTTATTGAGTGAGGAAGTCATGGCGGATGTTCAAGAAAAAGGAGAATTTTTGCGCCAGCAATTGACACAAAGCTTACCAGATACGATTGTCCGCTCTGTTCGAGGGCGCGGTTTGATGATTGGCATCGAGTGTACGATTCCTGTTGCATCGCTCATTGACGCTTTACGCCAAGAGGGTCTTCTCGTCGTCTCGGCTGGTCCCTCTGTCATTCGTTTGCTGCCATCGCTGTTCGTAACAGAACAGGAACTCATGCAAGCGGTCGAAAAAATACAACTTGTTTGTCAACAGGAGGTTATCGTATGAAACAATCCGGAAAACTAACACTTGCGAACGGAACGACGTTTACCGGTTCGTGGCAAGGAACAGCACCTGTCAAAGGAGAAGTCGTTTTTTTCACAGGGATGACAGGATATCAGGAAGTCCTGACGGATCCGTCTTATCAGGGACAGATTCTCGTCTTCACGTACCCATTGATTGGACAGTACGGCATACAAGTGGAGGCTTCAGAAAGCAAGCAGGTCCAAGTCGCTGGAGTCGTCGTCCAAACATTAGCAGAGGACGGGGAAGGGACATCACTTGCGAGTTGGTTAAGCGAAGCGAACGTTCCCATCCTGTCGGGAGTGGATACTCGTTCCCTTGTGCATCTGTTACGGACGGAGGGTGACCAGTTTGGTGACATGATGCAAGAAGACATGACATCCCTTGAGACTATAGACACAGCGTATATCGCCTCCGTCTCGACGACGTCAGATATCGAATACGTACCGGAAGTGGAACAAGGACATGTCGTCTGTATCGATTATGGTGTGAAGCAATCGATGATCGACGCCTTGCTTGAACGACATATGCGGATAACAGTCGTACCGTATGATACGACACCAGAACGGATTCAAGCGCTTGCACCGGATGGTCTTCTGTTTTCCAACGGACCCGGTAATCCGACACAACTCGATCCATTTCTTTCAGGAATCCGTGAACTAGCGACGAGCTATCCGACGCTCGGAATTTGTATGGGGCATCAAGTCCTCGCTCATGCGTTCGGCTGTACCTTATTAAAACAACATCATGGGCATCGTGGGGCAAATCATCCCGTTCGTCACTTAGCGTCTGGACAAGTGTTCATGACGTCTCAGAATCATGGGTATGCCGTTGATGCCAAAAGTATCACAACATCTGAAATGGAACTCGCGTACGAACATATCAATGATGGATCCGTCGAAGGATTGATTCATCCTACTTTACCAATCATGACAGTCCAATTTCATCCAGAAGCGAGTCCGGGACCGACAGAGGCGATGGTCGTCTTCGATCAATTCGTAAATACCGTATTACATCAGGAGGTAGCATATGTGGGATAAACAGAAAGTACTCGTCATCGGTTCGGGTCCGATCGTCATCGGGCAAGCAGCAGAATTTGATTATTCCGGCACACAAGCCTGTCAGGCGCTTCGAGAAGCGGGATGCGAGGTCATCTTAATGAATTCGAATCCGGCTACTATTATGACGGATCCGAGCACGGCAGATCATGTCTACATTGAGGCGATGACTCTTGAAAAAGCAACGGCTATCATCGAACAAGATCGACCATCACACCTTCTAGCGACGGTCGGTGGACAAACGGCACTCAATCTTGCAATGTCACTCGAAGAAGCAGGAGTGCTAGAACAATACGGTGTCGAACTTCTCGGAACGTCACTTGAGACAATCCGGGACGGCGAAGACCGTGAGCGATTCAAGCAAAAAATGATTGAACTGGCGCAACCACTTCCGGAAAGCCAAACGATCGAGTCGCTAGCAGAGCTTGAAGATTTCATGGCAGTGCATGGTGTACCACTCGTCATCCGCCCCGCCTTTACGCTCGGAGGAACGGGTGGTGGCATTGCCTTAACGAAAGATGAAGCCCGTCTGTTAGCACAAAACGGTCTACAAGCGAGTCCGATTTCACAGTGTCTGGTTGAAGTAAGTATCGCGGGTTATAAAGAAGTTGAATACGAAGTCATGCGTGACAGCGCAGATACGACGATCATCGTCTGTAATATGGAAAACATTGATCCCGTCGGCGTCCATACCGGAGACTCGGTCGTTTTTGCACCGATTCAATCGATTTCGGATCGGATGAATCAACAATTGCGCACGGAAGCTCGTAAAATCGTGTCGCATCTCGGTGTGATCGGTGGATGTAACATCCAGTTCGCGATCCACCCGACGGAAGAACGCTATTTCGTCATTGAAGTCAATCCACGTGTCAGTCGTTCTTCAGCACTTGCTTCAAAAGCGACCGGGTATCCGATCGCGAAATTAGCGACGCGTCTTGCGCTTGGCGAACGACTCGATGACTGCATCAATCCTGTTACGAAGGAAACCATGGCAAGCTTTGAACCGACGATGGATTACATCACGGCAAAAGTACCATGTTTCCCATTCGATTTGTTTGCTAGCAGTGACCGGACGCTTGGGACACAAATGAAGGCGACCGGTGAAAGCATGGCGATGGGAAAAACGCTAGAAGAAGCATTGCAAAAAGCATGGCGTGGTGCAGGAATCGAACAAGCTCCTCTTTATCCAACATGGATGAAAACAGCTGATATCAACGCGTTATGGGAAGAAGTGATGGCGCCGACAGATCGTCGATTGCTTGCAATGCTCGCGCTACTGGATCGCGAGGTGACGACCGTCGAAAAACTTGTCGAGCAGACGAAGGTGCAAGCCTTATTCGTCAAAGTACTCAAACGACTCGTCGATCAACAATTAAAAATCAAAACGACAGATATCTCTTCTATCAAAACTGCGAAGATGATGGGCTTCACGGACGAGCAGATTGCATTTTTGACAGGTGTCAGTTCTGTAGACATCGAGCACTTACGGAAAGAGCAAGGCATCACTCCTGTCTATCACATGATTGATACGTGCGCGGGAGAGTTCAAGAGCACAACCCCTTATTTCTACGGAAACTGGAGCGGACAGACGGAAGTCATGGCATCAACGAAAAAGAAAGTCGCTGTGATCGGTGCTGGACCGATTCGAATCGGTCAAGGGATCGAATTTGATTATTGTTCTGTTCACGCCGTGCGTGCGCTACAAGCATCCGGTTACGAAACGATCATGATCAACAATAATCCAGAGACGGTCTCGACCGACTTCGAAGTCGCGGATCGCTTGTATGTCGAGCCGTTGACACTCGAAGACGTCATACATGTGCTAGAAGCAGAAGAGTGCCAAGACGTATTAGTTCAGTTCGGAGGACAAACGGGGATTGCTCTTGCGGCGGGTCTTGAGCAAGCAGGCTATCACCTTCTTGGAACGACAGCAGATGTCATTGATCAGATGGAAGACCGTGAGCGGTTCTATCAATTTTTAGACGACATCGGTGTCGATCGAATTCCGGGACAAGAAGTCACGACACACGAGAAAATGACAGAAGTTGCAACAACAATCGGCTATCCTGTCATGATTCGTCCTTCTTATGTCATCGGAGGAAAAGGAATGCATATTATTCACAACCAACAGCAGTTAGAGGCAATCGCTTCAGAATTGTCATTCCCTGTCCTTGTGGATGCTTATCTTCAAGGAAAAGAAATCGAAGTCGATTGCATCACGAATGGAACAACGACGTATGTTCCAATTTTGATGGAACAATTGGAACGGGCAGGGGTTCACTCTGGAGACTCGACGATGATTTTACCACCCGTATCGCTCAGCGCTACTGTTCAAGACGAAGTAGCACGGATTGCACAGATGATCGGGCAACAGATGGCATACAAAGGAGCGTTTAATATTCAATTCGTCCTGCATCAAGACCAGGTCTACGTTCTTGAGATCAATCCACGGGCCTCTCGGACATTGCCAATCGTCGCAAAAGTAACGGGTCAACCGATTTTACAATGGGCAGTCCAAGCAGCAGCTGGACAAGCGATCGAACTACCGACGGAACAGACGAAACTTAATTTCCATGCCGTCAAGACACCTGTTTTTTCAACACTGAAACTACAAGGAGTCGATCCTAAAACCGGTCCCGTCATGCGTTCGACAGGTGAAACCCTTCAATGGACGACAGATGGATTCGCGTTAGAACGGTTTATCTTCGACGAGACGACGAAGCGTCATTTGACGACAAGAGACATGATCGTTGCGGGAGCAGATACAGAAGCATTCGGAATAGGCGTACCGTTAGATGAAACGATTGATTGGGCAAGTTGTGCCATCTTCTATTCACACGTAACAGAAGAAAAAGCGAGTCGCGCAGCAGCGCTGGCTGCTGGGGTACAAGTCTTAACAGAACCGGAACTAGCGCACTATCATTTACAAGCGACAGAACAGCAGCCTTATGCTGTGAAGCCACTTCATACATGGACACAACCAATCAAGGAGGAAGTGAAATGAAGACGATGCAACAACTGCAGCATTTTTTGACGATGGCGGAACTGACACCGGAAGCACTTACTGATTTATTGGTCCTCGCGAAAGATATCAAACAACAACCGAATAAGTATGAAGAGGTGTTGAAAAATAAAAAAGTAGCGCTCTTGTTTGAAAAGGCATCGACACGGACGCGTTTATCGTTTGAGGTGGGCGTCGTCGAACTAGGAGGGCATCCAATCGTTCTAAGTGGCGCGGATATGCAGATCGGACGGGGCGAGCCGCTCTCGGATACGATTCAAGTCATGAGCCGTTATGTCGATGCACTAATGATCCGGACATTCGGTCATGACATCGTCGAGACGCTTGCTACGCATGGCACGATTCCAATCATTAATGGACTGACGGATTTGCATCATCCTTGCCAAGTGCTCGCTGATTTGCTAACGATTGAAGAAACGTTTGGAACACGGGCTGGACAGGTTTTGACGTATATCGGAGATGGGAATAACATGGCGCATTCATTGATGATTGGTGGAGCACTCAGTGGTATGGAAATCCGGATCTGTACACCGGCGGCCTATGCTCCCGATCCACAAGTCGTTCATGAGGCACAGGTCATCGCAAAGGAGACAGGAGGGAACATTGTCGTCTTAACGAGTCCTGAAGAAGCAGCGAGTGGTGCTGACATCGTGTATACGGATGTCTTCGCGAGCATGGGACAAGAAGAAGAGGCGACGATGCGTCTTCAAGCATTTGAAGGATATCAGGTCAACGCACAGATCATGGATCAAGCAAATGACGCAGCTATCTTCCTGCATTGCCTGCCCGCACATCGGGGAGAAGAAGTCACGGCAGATGTCATCGATGGCAAACAGTCTGTCATCTTTGATCAGGCTGAGAATCGTCTTCATGCACAAAAAGCGTTACTCGTCACATTACTTGGATAATCACAAAGACTCGGTCGTCTATATTTAGCGACCGAGTCTTTTCGTTTGAGAGAAGTTAATCATAATGGCGTCGGGCTAATCGTTCTTCCTGTTCTCGTTTGACTTGTCGCTTATTTTTTTCGTGCAGGCGTTTCATGAAAGAGGTTGTTTGCCAAGAAGGAGCCCAGTCGGATTCTTTTCCGGCACGGAGTGCAAGAATATAATCATAGCTTTGATGAAGTCGTTCAATCATCTCCGTTCGGACGTCACAAATATGACCGTGTCCGGGGATCAACAGTTTGACTTCATATTCGTAAATGAACGATTCGAGTAACTCGAGCGTCGTCAAATACTCAGCGGAATCATGTTCAATCAAGGGGATTTCAACGTCGGAAGCGTAATCACCACAGACTAATAAGTGGAGTGGCATGACGATGAAGGAAAGATGGGTCGCTTCATGACCGGGCGTCAAGAAGAAAATCAGTTTCGTTTGACCGATTGTCAACGTCGTCTCCGATTCATGGATGACATGCGTCACGTCTGGAAAGAGAACGGGAGAGTCGATGTAAAATTCATCGTTGAAGTCTTGAACGGCTTGGAGTGCTTCCTGTCGGTCGACATCGATGAACGGTTTAGAAGCGATGACGATGGCATCCGTAAAGGCATAGGCACCTAAAATATGATCAAAATGAGCATGCGTATAGACGATGTATAATGGTCGTTCACGACGCACAATTTCGACGTCTCGACGAATCGTTGCAATCTCATCGGGTAACCAGCCAGGGTCGACGACGATCAGACAATCAGGCGTCTCGATCAATGTTGATGTCGTTTTCATGAGTGTACTTTGATAAATCGTTACGCCGGGCATTTTCATCTGAATCATACGAATCCTCCTTTACGAATCTCTATCTATATCGTTGTATACCCATAAATTCGCTGGAATCATCAGCAGAACAAATAAAAAAGACGACTCGCACGTCGCGAGTCGCCTGCCCTCTAGAGGGAAATGGTCCTAGACCTATGTTATGTCATAATTGGAGCGGGTGAAGAGAATCGAACTCTCGTCATCAGCTTGGAAGGCTGAGGTTTTACCATTAAACTACACCCGCGTATTGGCTACATGAAATATAGTAGCATAGCAAAGAGGTCATTTCCATAACTTTTATGAAAAAAAGCAATTTCTTTTAAATTTCAGTGTACAATAATACTAGTTAATCGTTTCCACTGGTAATCTTGATTTGTAATATGGGTAATGTTGGGTAGAGGAGAGAGTGTCTGGTGAATGAAGTTCGAGTTTGGAGCGAACAGACGATGGGAAAAGGATGGAAGGCGATTTGCCACCATCAATTCGATCGTCATCGCTTATTGATAGGAGAGTGGTTCCATAACGTAGGTGTACTTGCTTTTTCCATCAATCAAGATGCGGATTTGTTACCGGATGTCCTTCCAAACACATTCGATCTGCCGCTCGTCTCGGAACGTATGCAACGTGTCATTGAAGCATACGCGCCTTTTTCTGTACAGTGTCTCAAGGTACATCTTGAGACGAAAGACGGAGTGGTTCCGTACTATCTTCTCAATCTCTTATCTGTCAGTCGAATCGAATATCTACATACGACGGATGTCTTCCGTCCGATCCCGAGACGACGTGTCTATTTTTTGACAGAGCGACGGATCAACGATTCGATATGTCCGCACCACCTGATGCGAGATGAACGCACACAGCGCATGTTCGTCTCTGCTCAGCTCGCTCGACAATTCGAGTGTATGGCTGTGACGGGTATCCACTTTGAAAAGATACAACGAATGGAGGAATTTAAATGAAACAGTACACAGTCGATCATTGGATCACGTTAGAATATCCAAAGGTATTTGAATATCAAGAAGAAGAAACGTACGTCAGTTTTTATTCGACGGATGAAAATGCAATGGGTACGCTACAGTTATCCATTTATGAATCAGATTCTGAAGAGCTGACACCGTATGAAGCAGCAGAACAAGAAATCAACCTGTTGGTTGAAGAGTTCGGAATTGAACTGACGGGAGCACTTGAAGTTCGTCGCAATTCAACAAAAGAAGCGTTGCTCGCAGTAGATGGAAAAGAAGAAGATATCTTCTTACGGATCTATGCTTACTCGGACGGGGAACGGTTAGTTCTGTTGACGTACTCTGCAGAACGCGAGACGCTTGAGATCGAGGAAATCGAAGCAATGATTTCTTCATTGACTTGGATTCAATGAGGTAAATAATAGAGATGGAAAAAGGCGGCGGATCGTTAGGATCCACTGCCTTTTTTGTATCGGTCGTTAGGTCTTAAGAAGAACGGGAAGACGATCGCGCGGTTGCTGGATTGACTTGTTTATTCAACCAGCTCGCGATATCGGCAAAAACACGAATTCGTTCGAACTCATGGAAGAGCTCGTGACGCAATCCACGATAAATCGTCAGCTGTACAGCATCAACGCGGACACGGTTATACATGTCAAACAAGTGATGAATCCCTTTGCCGTCAAACGCCACCGCGTCATCGCCACCTGCAATCAGCAGAAGAGGTAAATGACGTGGGTGTTGATAGATGGAGGCAAGCGCATTGACGAGTTTCGTTGCTTGCAGTAGCTCATAGAAGAAGCCGAGTGTAACCGTTTGACCGGACAACGGATCAGCATCATAACGCATGACGGATTGCGGATCCGAAGATAACCAGGCATTTTTAGAAAGTGCCGGGAAGAAACGTAAATTATAGCGTCCGAAAACGAGTTGTCCAAATCGCTCAGCTGGGTGGGTCGCTGACATCTGGTTGATCTGACGCTCGACGAGCTTTTCACTGATATTACCGAGTAACCCAGTACTAGTCGGAGGACCGCTAGCGATGACACCCGCGACCGAATGACCGAGTGTTTGACCAATCCGGCGAGCAATCAAGGAACCAAAGCTATGACCGAAAATGAATACAGGTAATTCCGGGTAGCGTTCTTGGATGTCATACACGAGCTCTTCAGCATCTTGCATCAATTGTTTAAATCCGTGATTCGGCTCAAGGTGTCCGAGCGTTCCGAGCTGTGCTGCACGCGTCCCGAAGCAGCGTAAGTCTGCAATGATCGTATGGTAATGATGAGCATAGAGAAATTCGGCAAATTCCTCATACCGTGCCCCATGCTCCATCATCCCGTGAAAGACGATCACAACGCCTTTAGGATCGTGCGCTTCGAGACTATGCAATGTCGTTGTATAGCCGTCAGAGGCTATCCAATGTGAATGATCAATCGTCATGTAACTCATCCTCTCATCAAGAAAGTCCGAATACCTGTCCGTCTTCTGAGACGCCCATGTGGAAGGCGGCAGGTACTGCAGGTAATCCGGGCATCGTTAATACATTCCCAGTCAGTGCGACGATGAATCCTGCACCAATCGATGGTCGAATTTCGCGAACCGTAATCGTGAAGTCTTCGACACGACCGTACCGCGCAGGGTCATCGGTTAACGAAAATGGTGTTTTTGCCATACAAATCGGTAAATCATTCAATCCCATCTCTGTACACCGCTCGAGTTCACGTAGCGCTTTGGCTTCAAAGTGAACATCTGCTGCGCCATAGACATGTTTCGCGATCCGTTCGATTTTTTGACGGAGCGGTAATACGTCAGGATAGAGTGGGCGGAACTGACTTGGCTCCTCAAGCGCTTGCATGATTTCGGTGACGAGTGCTTCACCACCGGCACCACCCTTACTAAAGACCTCACTTTCTGCCACACGAATATTGCGTTCCTGACACCATGTCAAGATCATGTTCCGTTCAGCTTCTGTGTCGGTGAAGAAACGGTTCAAGGCAACGACAGCAGGGACACCGAACAAGTTCATCGTCTCGACGTGTTTTTCAAGTAAAGCAAGACCATCCGTTAAGGCAGACAGATTTTCTTCACTGAGTTGCGTTTTGTCTACTCCACCATGCATTTTCAAGGCACGAACCGTAGCAACGATTACAACGGCATCCGGATGGAGACCACCAATCCGTGATTTGATATTGAAGAATTTTTCAGCACCTAAATCAGCTCCGAATCCTGCTTCTGTGACGACGTAATCACTCAGTTTCAGCGCAGTTTGTGTGGCAATCAAAGAGTTACAGCCATGTGCGATATTTGCGAATGGACCACCATGAATCAGTGCGGGTGTTCCTTCGACCGTTTGAACGAGATTCGGTCGAAACGCATCTTTTAGGAGTAACGTTGCAGCTCCCGCTGCCTGAATGTCTTTGACTGTTATAGGTTGTTGATCGTACGTATAGGCGACGACGATGCGACTCAGCCGTTGTTCGAGATCCATAATCGAGTCGGCGAGACAAAGAACAGCCATGATTTCAGAAGCGACTGTAATATCGAATCCTTCTTGACGAGGCACACCATGAGCAGGACCACCGAGACCAATCGTGACTTGGCGTAGGGCACGATCGTTCAAATCAAGAACCCGTTTCCAGACGATGCGACGCGGATCAATCCCAAGGACATTTCCTTGATGCAAATGATTGTCGAGTAAGGCACTGATCGTATTATGAGCAGACGTGATTGCATGCATATCACCTGTGAAATGCAGATTGATCTCTTCCATCGGCAAGACTTGGCTATAGCCGCCACCACATGCGCCACCTTTTAAGCCCATCGTCGGACCGAGTGAGGGTTCGCGCAAACAGATCATCGTCTTGTGTTTGGCCCGGTGTAACGCCTGTCCGAGTCCTACGGTAACGGTCGATTTCCCTTCACCGGCAGCCGTTGGATTGATCGCAGTGACAAGAATCAGTTTGCCGTCAGATTTTGTTGCCAACCGGTTCAGCAGCCCGTCTGTCAACTTCGCTTTATATTTTCCGTACGTATCAAAATCCTCTTCTTGTAAACCAATCCGGTCCGCAATTTCTCGAATCGGTCGTAAGACGGTTTGTTGTGCAATTTCTAAGTCAGAACGAATGGTCTTTTCCATGGTATCGACTCCCTCTTTGATTGGATCTCTCTTTTTTCTAATAGTAGCGTATCTGATACAAACGCGCCAAAGGAAAACGTTCAATATTTTCCACCCAATGGGTCAAATGGTGACGTGTTCAAGTGTGAGAGAAAGACGTACTGTAGAGTGGAGGAGGGATGAAACAATGACATCTGGACAAAAGAAGTGGAAACGCGGTCTTGATTTTTGGCTCTTCGTCGGACCGGTCTTTCTTGTATTCGCAGTGATCGTGCTTGTACCGTTTTTTAATGGCGTCATGTATTCGTTCACGGATTGGAACGGAGTGACCGGAGAATTAAATTGGATCGGCTTTGATAACTATGTCCGTCTCTTTACAAGTGACGAACAGTTCCAGCAGTCATTTTGGTTAACGACACGCTACACGGTCGTCGCCGTCATCTTAACGAATGTTGTCGGTTTCATCTTGGCATTTTTATTAACGCAAAATATTCGTACACGTAATTTCTTGCGAACGATTTTTTTCATGCCGAACTTAATCGGTGGGTTGATTCTCGGATTCGTCTGGCAGTTCATCTACGTTAAAGGATTCGCATCAATCGGTGAATTGACAGGGTGGAGCATATTTGAACTTCCATGGTTAGGAGATGCTCGAACAGGATTTTGGGGAATTGTCATCGTTTCAATTTGGCAAGGTGGCGGTTACATCATGGTCATCTATATCGCGGCTCTACAAAACGTTCCACAAGAGCTGATTGAAGCAGCAAAAATCGATGGTGCGAATCGTCTGTCGACGTTACGGAACATTACGTTGCCGCTGATCATGCCGTCGGTCACGATTTGTCTCTTCTTAACGATTTCATGGTCCTTCAAGTTATTCGATACGAACTTATCACTCACGAATGGCGGACCATTCAAATCGACTGAGATGCTTGCTTTGAATATCTATAAAGAATCGTTTACGAACAATAATCTTGGGCTCGGATCAGCGAAGGCAATCATCTTCTTCGTCGTTGTTGCGGCGATTACAGTCACTCAAGTCTATCTGACGAAAAAACGGGAGGTGGAAGCATGAGTACGGCGCAACCGTTACCAACTCCGCAAGAGGAGAAACCAAAGCGTTCTAAAAAGACGAAAAGTCGCTATTCTTTACGTCTTGGAACAGTCGAACTGGCAGCCTTACTGATGGGTCTTCTGTATATGATTCCGTTTTATTATGTTGTTTCGAATTCATTCAAGACGCAGGGCGATATTTTTACGAATACATCGGGTCTTCCGAAGGAATGGATGACATCGAACTATGCAGAAGCATGGGAAGCGATGAACTTCGGAAAAGTCTTTTTAAACTCCGTCATCATTACTGTTGGTGCTAACGCAGTCATCATCATCTTTTGTTCGATGGCAGCTTGGAAACTCGTTCGGACGAAAACACGTTTGTCGACGATTATCTTCTTCTTATTCGTTGCGGCGATGATCATTCCATTCCAATCGATCATGATTCCCTTATCGAAACTGTCTGGTGATCTCGGATTGCAGAACAGTTATTGGGGATTGATTCTAATGTATCTTGGTTTTGGATCTGGATTATCGATTTTCCTATATCATGGATTCATGAAATCGATTCCTGAAGAAATTGAGGAGGCGGCCATTATTGATGGTTGTTCGCAATGGGGTGTATTCTGGCGAATCGTCTTCCCATTACTCAAGCCAATTACGGTGACGATCATCATTTTGAACACACTTTGGATTTGGAACGATTTCCTATTACCATCGCTCATGTTACGAGACGTCGATTTACGGACAATTCCACTCGCGACATTCTATTTCTTCGGTCAGTATACGAAGCAATGGGACTTAGCGCTTGCCGGACTCGTGCTTGGGATCATTCCATTATTATTGTTCTTCTTTGCCCTACAAAAACAGATTATTCAAGGAATTACGAGTGGATCCATCAAATAATTTTTGTAAGCGCGTTCTCGCTTCTGCGAGAACGCTTTTGTTATGTTTTTTACGTCAGATTAATCTGACAACTTGTATGTTTTTTAAAAAAAAGTCTTTTCAAACACTTGTGACATGTTGTACGATGTTCTCAATTCAATTGTAACAACGACGTTGAAGGGAAGAGTAACACCTTGTACGACCGTATAGCGAGCTGGGGATGGTGAGAGCCCAGTCGGAAGCAAGATGCGAAGAACCTCCCGGAGTCGCTACCCGAACCCGAATGTCAGTAGGCGTAGCCGGAGTTGCCTGTCCGTTATCATAAGGCCGAAGATGAAGTGATTCGTCTTTTGAGTGAGCAACATCGTTGCTAACATGGGTGGTACCGCGGAACCGAGTCTTTCGTCCCATATTCTTGGGAAAGAAGGGCTCTTTTTTATGGCTTCTTTTTCAAAACACAATTGAGGAGGAATACCACCATGACAACACTCGTATCGATGAAACACACACAGGAAGCAATCACACTCGTAAAGAAACGCTTTGAGGAACGCTTTTCGAAAACACTCGGATTGACACGTGTCGAAGCACCATTGTTCGTAGAAAGTACACTCGGTGTCAACGATCACCTCAACGGAGTGGAGCGAATCATTCGCTTTGATGCACTAGATCACACAGCAGATCTTGAAATCGTTCAATCCCTTGCGAAGTGGAAACGCCAAGCACTCCATACGTACGGATTTGAAGCAGGAGAAGGGTTGTACACATTGATGCATGCGATTCGTCGCGATGAAATGTTAGATGCGACTCATTCTATACATGTCGATCAGTGGGACTGGGAACGTATCATTACGAAAGAACAACGGACGAGTGCTTATTTACAAGAAACGGTACAAGCAATCTACGCAACGATTCGCCAAGTCGAACAAGAAGTGGAAGTAGAGTATGGCATTTCAGCGATCTTACCGGAAACGATCCATTTCATGACGACGCAAGAACTTGAGGATGCTTATCCGAAACTCTCGACAAAAGAACGTGAAACAGAAGCTACGAAGACTTACGGTGCTGTTTTCTTGATGCAGATCGGTGGCGCACTAGCTTCAGGAGAGAAGCATGACGGTCGAGCTGCAGATTACGATGACTGGACACTCAACGGTGACATCTTAGTCCACCACCCAGAGATCGGAGCATTCGAGTTGTCTTCGATGGGAATCCGCGTTGACCGTGAAGCGCTGTTAAAGCAGACAGAAATCGCTCAAGAAGAAGATAAGTTGGCTTTCCCGTTCCATCAAGGTGTGCTCGAAGAGCGTCTACCGTTAACGATGGGTGGAGGGATCGGTCAATCCCGTATGGCGATGTTCTTATTGAAGAAGCGTCATATCGGTGAAGTTCAAGCTTCTGTTTGGTCGGAAGAGACACGTAAGAGTCTTCAAGCTGAAGGCATTCACTTGCTCTGACATATATATAGTAAGAAAGCGTCAAAAGAATGACGTTTTAAATACTGAAGAGTATACTTCCATTCGGAAGTGTACTCTTTTTTTAAAGTTCATAAGACCTTAGGCGGAGGAAAGACGTGTCGATTCCTGATAGAATGGGGATAACAATAAATAAGAAAGAGGTGAAAGCATGTCTTCTCTATTAATCGTTGGGATACTCATCCCTATTTTGTTCATTGCGTTTTTATGGTTCAACATTAAAGGCTTACGGACAATGTGGCGGGATTATAAACAGACAGGCTCAATCGTTGCACTCGGCTTCTTTATTGTCGGGATCATCGGGATTTTCACAGGCGTCTGGACGACACTAGTCGTCATCATCTATTATCTCCTCCGTCCAGCGAGAGGATGAACGGAGGGTTACTTGTATGTTGGAATGGTTATTCTCAGCCGGAGAATCCAATCTCTGGCTGTTTTTAGGAATTATGATCGTTGGTCTTGGAACGGAATTGATTCCAGCAGAAGTCGGCTTACCGCTACTAGGTCTATATGTGTCAAACGGAACGGTGAGTTGGACAGTGGCTGTTCTTGTCGGTTTTTTAGGAAGTCTAATGGGGGCAACGGTCTTTTATCTTCTTGGTCGTTATGCGGGGCGTCCGATCCTGGTCAGGTACGGTAAATGGCTACTGATTAAAGAAAAAGAAATCGCTCAGGGAGAGCGGATTGTCGCGAAGTACGGAACATGGTCAGCATTATTTGGACGGTTCTTCCCAGTTGTTCGCTCAGTTGTCTCGATCCCGTGTGGTTTGTTCGGTTTATCGTTCAAGCATTATCTACTCGCTTCAAGTATTGGACTTTTTCCAGTTTCCTTCTTTTACATTTGGGTCGGTGAACGGTTTGGAGTAGAACGGGCTGAATCGATGTTAAAAGGGTTAGAGCAGGAGTTGTGGTGGATTCTAGGCGGAATCGTCGTGGTTCTTGGAGGCTATATCCTCTATCGTCGCTCTAAAGCAAAACAGAAAGAACAGACGCAAGACGCAAAGACGAAGCAACAGAATAAGTGAACAGATCAAAATAGGGTAGTAGATGATAAGCATCTACTACCCTGTTTTGTATGAACCTTAAGCAGGGGGAAACAAGAATCGTTTGAGTGTCTTAATCCGATGTTTTGGAGTAAGCAGTAATAATTGATCGTTGCCTTCAAGAGCAGTGTCACCACGAGGAGTAATAATTTGATCATCACGAATGATGGCGGTAATCAAAAATTCCTGTGGTAAATCAATTTCTGAAATGGTCGTTCCAATGAATGGATGGGACATCGGTAACGTCAATTCAATGATTTCTGCATTTGGTTTACCGATCGACATGAACTCAATGACCGTATGAATAGCAGAGGTCTGTGTCTCATTCAGACGTAACCGCTCAGCAAGAAACGTCAACATACTCCCTTGAATCAGTGTCGACAGCAGAACCGTGAAGAAAACGATATTAAAAATCATCGATGCATTCTCAATACCCGCAACGAGTGGATATGTCGCGAGAATGATTGGCACCGCTCCTTTTAGACCAGCAAAGGAAATAAAGACCTTTTCTTGCCACGAATAACGAAACGGTAGGAGACTTACCCAGACCGATAGAGGGCGAGCAATGAAAATCAAGATCAGTGCCAGTGCGATAGAGGATAGAATGACCTGTACATCAAGCAATTGTTTTGGGAAGACGAGCAGACCGAGCACGATGAACATCCCGATTTGGGCAAGGTGAGCCATACTCATCGTAAAGCGGACGAGCGTCTGACGGTAGACGAGTTCGTGATTGCTAATATAGATCGCCGTGACATAAACAGCTAAAAATCCGCTGGCATGGAACGTATCAGCTAATCCGAAAGACAAGAAAGCAAACGACATGAGCAGGATCGGATAAAAGCTAGACGAGGACAAATCGATGCGATTGATCAATGTCGAGGCTGCCCATCCGATAAATAAACCAATTAGAAGTCCCATCGTCATTTCCCAAACGAGTGAACCAAGTCCTGCTAAGAGTGACGCCTCTTCAGGGTTTGTTACGAACTCAAGGAATAAGACTGTCAAAAAGACGGCCATCGGGTCGTTCGTTCCAGATTCGACCTCGAGTGTGGATCCGACTTTACGTCGAATGGGCTGACCACTTAGGACAGAAAAAATGGCGGCAGCATCGGTCGAACCAACGATTGCTCCAAGCAAGAAAGCATTCGCCCAACTGAAGCCAAGAATGTAATGGGAAGCGACGGCAACGATGGAGGTAGCAATAAAGACCCCGAATGTCGCAAGAGAAAGAGAAGGAGCTAATTCATGACGTACTTCCTTCCAGGCGGTTTGCAGTCCACCTTCGAATAAAATGATGATCAGAGCAACCGTTCCGAGAAGCTGCGCAAGTTCAGCGTCGTCAAAGCGAATAAAGCCTGTAATGTCGCTTCCGGCAATCATTCCAAGTGCGATAAAAATTAATAGTGCCGGAATATTAAGACGACTCGATAACTTTGTCGTCCAAACGGCAGCAAACAGCAATATACCAATCAATAAAATCGTTAGTTGCAAGGACATGGCATCAAACTCCTATTCATGAAAGAATCTCTAGTTTCATGATACAACAATTCCGATGAAAAGACTCGGATAACGATTGTTCAATATTTTCCACCACACCGGACAACTTTCTCTCTCTTCATTGCAAGCGTTTTCATTTATTGTGAAGATGTAGCACGAATATGAAACGAAATCAGGGAGGGAATCCGAATGCGTAAAAGAAGATGGGCAGCATTACCTGTCGTCACGACGGCGATGGTTGTCGCTTTGGCAGCATGTGGTGGCGGTACATTGAATAGCGATGACTCGAAAGATAGTGGTTCAAAAGATGGTAAGACGCTCAACGTATTCCAATTCAAGGCTGAAATCGCAAAAGACATGGAAAAGATGGCAAAAGCATATGAGAAGGAAACAGGAACGAAAGTCGTCGTACAAACTGTTGGTGGCGGATCGGATTATGGTGCGGCTCTGAAATCACAATTCGCTTCAGGCAATGAACCTGATGTTTTCAACAACGGTGGATTCACAGAAGCGAAAACATGGCAGGACAAACTAGAAGACCTATCGGATGAAAAATGGGTCAGTGATTTGACAGACCTCTCAAAAGAGCCGATGACAATCGACGGGAAGTTATACGGAATGCCGATGAACCTCGAAGGATATGGTTTCATCTATAATAAGGATATCTTCAAAAAAGCTGGTATCACAGAACTTCCAAAAACGTTAACTGAGTTGACTGATGCTTCGAAGAAATTGAAAGCAGATGGAGTGACACCGTTCTCGATCGGATACGGAGAGTGGTGGGTTCTTGGAAATCACCTTTTGAACATTCCGGTCGCGCAGCAGGATGATCCGGACCAGTTCATCGCGGACTTGAATGCTGGAAAAGCAAAGTTTGAAGACAACAAACAGTTCAAGGAGTTCATGAATCTATTTGATTTAACGATCAAGTACGGGAACAAAAATCCGTTGACGACGGATTACAACACACAAGTTTCTCAGTTTGCTGAAGGTAAGACAGCGATGATTCAACAAGGGAACTGGGCACAACAATTGATCACGGATGTAAACCCTGAAATCAACATGGGCTTCATCCCGATGCCGATTAATGATGATAAAGAAAAGATGGATCGTCTTCCTGTCGGCGTACCAAACAACTGGGTTGTCAACAAGAACTCGAAGAATAAAGCAGAAGCAAAAAAATTCCTCGAATGGATGGCAACATCTGATACAGGGAAAGATTATATGGTCAATAAATTCAAATTCATTCCAGCTTTCAAATCAATCGAAGCGAAGGATTTAGGACCGCTTGCAGATGATATTCAAGCGTACTCGAAAGATGGAAAAACAATCTCATGGAACTGGTTCAAGTATCCGGATGGAGCAGTAAACGAGTTCGGAGCAATCATGCAAGCATATGTCGGTAAGCAAAAAACGGCTGACGAAATGTTGCAAGATTTTACGAAGACATGGGATAAAATGAAGAAATAAGAATAATACAAAAAACATGCCTGGTCCGATCAATTAACGGAACAGGCATGTTTTTTGTATTACAGGAAGAATAATTGAATGAAGAAGAGAAGCGCGAATACATAGATGAGTGGATGAACGCGCTCTTTTTGGATAGCTTTCATAATCGGATAGACGATGAAACCAAATGCGATACCAGTTGCGATACTACCGGATAATGGCATGATCAAGATGACAAGAAAAGCCGTGAATGCTTCACTGAAATCATCCCATGGAATCTGTTTAATATTTTGAATCATGAAGGCACCGACTAAAATCAATGCTGGAGCAGTGATTGCTGGAACACTCGAAATTGATTGAACGAACGGTCCGAAGATGGCAGATAAGCCGAATAAAATTCCGACTGTCACGGATGTGAGTCCAGTTCGTCCACCAGCAGCGACACCTGCTGCAGATTCTACGTAAGCGGTTGTTGGGCTTGTTCCAAACAATGAACCAGCAACCATTGCTGTTGAATCAGATAATAGTGCACGTTCGCTGTTTTTCAACGATCCATCTTCTTCAATTAGTCCGGCTTGTTCTCCAACTGCGACCATCGTTCCTGTCGTGTCAAACATCGTCACGAGCACGAATGAGAGAACACCACTGAACAAACCATATTGGAACACATCTTGAATGGCGTTGAACGGATTAGTGATGATCAGTCCTTCTGGTAATGTTGGTAATGCGACGAAGGAATCGGAAAACTTCAATTCACCTGTCAAGAATGCAATCAATCCAGAAAGGACCATGGCGTACAAAATAGCACCTGGTACACGTTTGATCGTCAAAATAGCTGCAACTAACAGTCCAATGAGCGTAATGAGTGCTTCTGGTGATGTCAATGCACCGATTGTGACGAGTGTATCTTCACTAGCGACTAAAATTCCTGACATCTTCAGACCGAGTGAAGCGATGAAGAGACCGATTCCACCTGTGATAGCAAGCTTTAATGTCATCGGAATGATTTCAATTAACTTCGTTCGAATCGGTGAGAGTGATAACAATAAGAAAATGACACCAGCGACGAATACGACTGAGAGTGCTGTTTGATATGGGATTTTTTCACCAACGACAAGTGTGTAAGTAAAATACGCATTGAGTCCCATTCCGGGTGCGACTGCGATGGGGAGATTCGCATAAAGTCCCATCAGAAGTGTACCGATCAATGTCGCGATGATCGTCGCAGAAAAAGCTTGAGCTTGCGGGATACCGGCATCTGCTAAAATCGTCGGGTTGACGAGCAAAATATATGCCATCGTAATGAACGTCACGAATCCAGCTTGGATTTCACGTTTTACGGTTGTTTGATGTGCGGCAAGTTTAAACATGGATAAAAGGACCACCTTCATAACAAATTGATTAAAAAACGAACATTGATGATGTTATAGTAAAATTCATTCGGAATCAAGTCGAAACAGAAAAGAATTTTTTTAGCGAATCGAGAAAGAGAATATCAGGAAATGATGTAAGCGGATTCAAGGTTATGATACGATTGATTACAAGAAAAAGGATGGGGGCGCCTTTTATGAAAAGTATCCGGACGCGTTTGATTCGTCTCGTCGTCCTGGCAATCTTGATTCCAACAGCCCTCGCGACATCGATTTCCTACTTGTATGTGCGGCATCAAAACATCGAACAGGCAGAACGTTCTAGCCTGAATGTGTTGACGCGGGGAAATACACAGGTGACCCACTACATAGAGGATATTCGCCGTCTATCGACGAGTCTGTATGCGAATCGTTCGTTGATGAACATCATGCGTGTTGGAGCAGACAAGGAACTAGACGAATCGGATGGAGTCGTTTCGCGAGCGATGTTAGGTCTGTTTTTGTCCCGTCAGGATATCGAGCAGTTGCATTTCGTCATCTTAAATGGCTATTCGGAGTATTCGGTCTACAATATGAAAACGACGAGTCGGGGAACATTCGATTGGATGCAGGAAACGGATTACTTTCAATTGATGAAACAAAAAAATGGCTGGTTAATTGACGGGGCGCACACCATTGAACCGTATAATGTACACACGATGATTCTCGATGAAAAACAAGTTGTTAGTTTTCGTTATCGCATCGATCGTGTCGAAACAGATGAGCCGCTCGGCTTCCTCTCGGTGGATATCCCTGTCCGTGTGTTTGAACAACAGTTGAAGCTGTTCGAGAATGATCCAGAAGAATCGTTGTGGTTGATGACAGATCAGCGTGTTTTGGCACAGACTGGAGCAGAGATGAAACTACCAGTAGATCAATTTACTGGGAAGAGTGGGAGTTTACGTGTCGGAAAATCTTTCATTGTCTACTCGAAGACGATGACGAATGGAGTTCCACTAACACTAGTCAAACGAATTCCGTATGCATCGGTCATCCAAGGAGCGAACGAAACAGCATTGATTCTTGTTTTGATTGGTCTCGTCTCACTATTTGTCATGATCATTGCAGCAAGTCTCGTTGCCATGCAGATTACGAAACCAATCAAACAGTTGACGGCAAATGTCTGGCGAGTCGAACAAGGGGATTTATCAGCGCCATTCGTTGCGACGACGAATGACGAGATTGGATTACTCAACCGCCAGTTTCAACGTATGATTCAACGCATCGATCGTTTAATCAAACGGGAGTATCGACTGGCACTTGAGAATCGGACGAATGAGCTACGGGCATTACAATCCCAGCTCAATCCACACTTTTTATTCAACGCCTTGCAATCCATCGGTACGACGACGTTACAAGGAGACCGGAAGATCGCGTATCGCTCCATCACGGGTTTATCTCAAATGATGCGTTACTCGATGAATAATGAGCAGACGATCGTGACGTTAAAACAAGAAGTCGATCATCTCCAGGCGTATATTCGTTTGCAACAGCAACGTTTTCCAGAACGGTTCCGTTATATCGTCGACGTCCCTTGGCACCTCAATGACATTGAAGTACCAAAGATGATTTTACAACCGTTTGCTGAAAACTATTTTAAGCACGCCTTCCGTCAACAATTAGCAGCAACAGAAAACTATCTCGCTTATAAAGTACGGACGGACGGCGGACGCCTCATCATTCAAATTGAGAATAGCGGCGCCGTCCTCGAAGCAGGGCGACTCGAAGAAATTGATCGGAAAATGCGCATGCATCGTAGTCCGGAAGATCTTGAGACAAGTGGGATTGGTCTCCATAATATTTATGAACGTCTCTTGATTTTTTACGGGGAGGAAGCAAATATGACGCTCTCTTCTGCATCTGTAAAGGGTGGATTCAAAATCGTGATTCGGATTCCATATGAGAAGGGGGAATTGACATGAATGTATTGATCGTAGACGATGAACAACATGTACGGGAAGCGGTCAAACTGCTCGGAGAATGGGACAGTTGGCAGGTCTCACGCATTTACGAGGCGGAACATGGGGAAGAAGCCAAACGCTTACTGGATACCGGAACGATTGATTTAATGCTGACAGATGTCGAAATGCCAGGACTCGACGGATTAACGTTACTAGAATGGACAAAAAATCATCATCCAAAGGTCGTCACGATCGTGCTGACAGGGTATGATGATTATACGTATATGCGGCGTGCCATTTTGCATCAATCCTTCGATTATTTATTGAAGCCTGTTGATCCAGATGTACTCAATGATGCCTTGTCCCGCGCGATGGAATGTATCCATCCGGTAGTGGAATCAGGGGAAGCGATTGATCAAATCGCCAAATACATCGAAACGCATTATGCGGAAGAATTGACACTACAATTCATGAGCGAACGGTTTTACTTGAGCCGAGAGTATATATCACGACGCTTCAAACAGCGTTTTTCTGTTAACTTATCTGATTACATTCAAACGATTCGCTTGAATCGGGCGAAGGAATTATTGAGTGAGACGGAAGCGCGCATTTACGAAATCGCACTTGAAGTCGGATATCAGGACGATAAGTATTTTCGGAAAGTGTTCAAAAAACAATTCGGCATGACACCGAATGAGTTTCGTGAATTGTTGTCGATTTAAACGACTATCGAGGAGGAATCGTACATGAGTGTACACATTAATGCAGCTGAAGGACAAATCGCCGAAACGGTCTTACTTCCAGGAGATCCGTTACGTGCTAAATACATCGCTGAGACGTTTTTAGAGGATGTCGTTCTCTACAATGAAGTTCGAGGAATGTATGGCTTTACAGGTACTTATAAAGGTAAAAAAGTTTCGGTTCAAGGAACAGGCATGGGTGTACCATCGATGTCGATCTATGCGAATGAACTCGTTCAGTCGTACGGTGCGAAGAACTTGATCCGTGTCGGAACTGCTGGTGGTATCACGCCAGACGTTAAGGTCCGTGACGTCGTCATCGCGATGAGTGCTTCTCATGACATGGCACAAAACCGTGTTCGTTTTAACGGCTTAGACTACGCACCGACAGCTTCTTTTGATTTGTTGCATAAAGCGTATACAGCAGCAAAAGAACAAGGTATCGATGCAAAAGTCGGTCAAATCTTCACGACGGATCAGTTCTATCAAGATGACTTCCACCATTTCAAAAAATGGGCCGATTTCGGATGTCTTGCGATCGAAATGGAAGCGGCAGGTCTTTACACGCTTGCAGCGAAACATAAAGTGAATGCATTGACGATCTTGACGATTTCAGATCATCTGTTGACAGGAGAAGAAACGACATCGGAAGAGCGCCAGACGACATTCAACGATATGATGAAAGTTGCGCTTGAGACAGCGATTCAATTATAAGAAGGAAGACGGAGAAGCCTCTCCGTCTTTTTTCGTATCGAAAAAGAGATATGGTAAGATGAGAACAGTGTTATAGATCAGTTAAAGGGGAGATTCTCGGATGGAAACAACGATTACAGAAACAGTGCTATCAGAACGCCTTCAGACGCAGCGCCACTTTTTCCGAACAGGTGCGACACGCAGTCTAGCCTTTCGCTTAAGTATGCTGACATTCTTACGTCAAGCAATCGAAACGCATGAAGCCGCGATTTATGAAGCATTAAAACAGGATCTTAATAAAGGACAGCATGACGCGTTCACAACTGAAATCGGATTCGTTTACGGAGAGATTCAACGGATGGAAAGACAACTCCGTCGACTTGCACGACCAAAACGTGTAGCAACACCTCTCTTGCATATCGGATCGAAAAGTGAAATTCAGTACGAGCCATATGGCAATGTTCTCGTTATCGCACCATGGAACTATCCATTCCAATTAGCACTCGCTCCCGTTATTGGCGCGATTGCTGCTGGGAATACGGTCGTCCTTAAACCATCCGAGCTGACACCGAACGTCTCTCGTGTATTACGAGAAGTTTTTGAAACGGCCTTCCATGAACGATTCGGAATCGTCATTGAAGGGGATGCTGAAGTCAGTAGCGCCTTGTTGAACGAGCGCTTTGATTATATCTTCTTTACGGGTTCCACACGTGTCGGAAAAATTGTGCACCAGGCAGCTGCGAAACATTTGACACCGGTCACGCTTGAGCTAGGTGGGAAATCTCCGACAATCGTGCACAAGGATGCGGACCTTCGTCTAGCAGCCAAGCGGGTTGCATGGGGGAAATGGTTAAATGCTGGGCAAACATGTATTGCTCCGGATTACGTATTGATTCACGAAGATGTCAAAGAACGCTTCCTGCAATTGATTGAAGAAGAAGCTTTCAAACAGTACGGGAACGGTGTTGGTGTTTCTTCGTACGTCAAAATCGTCTCAGACGACCATTTGGAGCGTCTAAGCAGTTATTTGACGCAAGGTACGATTGAATTTGGAGGACAAGTAGATCCAGAAACCCGTAAGATGGCGCCGACTGTCATGACGGATGTGGCGACGGATGCTCCATTGATGCAAGATGAAATTTTTGGACCGATTCTACCTGTACTCACATATCGTGAAATCGAGGAAGTCATCACGTTCGTCAATGATCGTGACAAGCCGCTTGCTCTTTATTTGTTCACAGAGAATAAAGCCGTCGAACATCGTATCCTTGAACGGATTTCGTTCGGTGGTGGATGTATCAACGATACACTGATGCACGTCGCACAGCACCACTTACCATTTGGTGGAGTCGGAGCAAGCGGGATGGGTGGATATCACGGGAAATATAGCTTCGAGACGTTCAGCCATCGAAAAGGAATCGTCAAAAACACGACGGCATTTGATCTACCGTTCCGCTACATGCGAACAAATACCAATTCCAAATGGATGCGCTTTTTGTTATGATGAGCTGTATTGAATATATGGTATGAGAGGGATTTTGATTGTGAAGAAGAAATTAATTCGACTCATGAAAAAAACAGGTATGGTGGAGCGAAGTCTTCGGACCATGATGCGAATCTTCACCTTATTTCCGGTACGGAAAAATCGTGTCATGTTCGAAAGCTTTTTGGGCAAACAATACAATGATAGTCCTAAAGCCATCTACGATGAGTTGAAAAAGATGAACGCCGGCTTAGAACTGATTATCAGCAAACAACGCGGTGTTTCTATAACGGATGAACATGTAACATCTGTGAATCGGATGACGATCAAATGGATTTTTTTATTAGCTACTTCTCGCGTTTGGGTGTCCAATAGCCGCCTTCCTTCGTGGCTAGTGAAACGAAAAGGTACTCTATATTATCAAACGTGGCATGGTACACCATTAAAAAAATTAGCGCTTGATATGACTGATGTCCGAATGGCGAACACATCAACTGATCGCTATAAAAAAGATTTCATAAGAGAGTCAGCAAAATGGGATGTTCTTCTTTCTCCGAACGCATACTCTAGTAAAATTTTCAAAAGAGCGTTTGGATACGAAGGCAAAATGTTAGAAATCGGATATCCTAGAAATGATGTGTTGTACCAAAATGAAAAGCAGGAAAGTCTTGTCGAGCGGGTAAAGGCACATTATCAAATAGAATCCGATAAAAAAATTATTTTATATGCTCCAACATGGCGAGATGATGATTACGCTGAACAAGGAAACTACTCATTTACGTTACCTTTCTCCATTGAACGATTCGATGAAGAATTTGGTGATGAGTATACGATGCTTGTACGACTCCATTATCTTGTTGGAAATCAACTGGATTTGAGTGCTGTATCAGCGATTAAGAATGCCTCTAGATATCCTGAAATTTCTGAGCTATACTTAGCGGCAGATATCTTGGTGACGGATTATTCCTCTGTGATGTTCGATTATGCGCACTTGAAACGTCCTATGCTATTCTACACCTATGATCTCAAACATTATCGTGATCACTTGAGAGGATTTTATTTTTCTTTTGAGAAAGAAGCACCGGGTCCGTTGATTCAAGACGAACAACTTCTTTTTGAAGAAATTAGACAAATTGATTCGTGGGAGCGACGATTCAATTTGAAGAGTGAAGCATTTCGTCGTCACTATTGTGAATGGGATGACGGTCATGCAGCAAAAAGAGCTGCAATGGATATCTTAGAGAATATTAAATAAACGGGGAGTGTTTTTTAGATGAAGAAGGTCATTACGTACGGTACATTTGATTTGTTACACTGGGGACATATCAACATTTTGCGTCGAGCTAAAGAAATGGGTGATTATCTCATCGTTGCAATTTCGACAGATGAATTCAATCGTCTTAAGCATAAACAAGCGTATCATAATTATGAGAATCGTAAATTGATTTTAGAAGCCATTCGATATGTAGACGAAGTTATTCCAGAAAACAACTGGGAACAAAAAGTAGAAGACGTTCAAAAACATGGTGTAGATGTATTTGTAATGGGAGATGACTGGAAAGGTGAGTTCGACTTTTTGAAAGATCATTGTGAAGTCGTTTACTTAGAGCGTACTGAAGGAATCTCGACTAGCCAAATTAAAAATGAGCTTGGCTCGAATTAATGAATAATGTTGAGGCCTCGCGGAAGTGAGGTCTCTTTTTTAAGGGAGTCACTAAATATGCGTTCAATGATTATTTCGATCTATTTATTCATCTTTCGAATAGTCTATAAACTATTTTGCTTTTTACCCGTTCAAGAAAAAACGTTATTTTGGATGAGCTATGGTGAAAATGCGATGCCGATACATCTTCGCTTAAATCAGCGAAAAAAACAACAAAAGCAAGTTCTCATCTTCGATAAACGCTATATGCGGGCGACAGATTATTGGAATGTCAGTCGTAAAGTTGCTTATCATCCTATGCGATTGATTACGATGTCTTATCATTTAGCTACTTCTCGTTATATTTTTTTAGATAATTATATTGGAGAATTCAGTGTTGCCTCTACTCGAAAACATACAAGACGGATTCAATTGTGGCATGCCGCTGGAACGTTAAAACAATTTGGACTGACCTCATCGAAAACTCGTTCGATGTCAACGCAGGCACAAAAACGATTTCGACGTGTTTATCAAGAATACGGAGATTTTATTGTTCCCGGAATGCGTTGTGCTGAACAATTTATGATACCGCATGATCTAGAACGATCCCACTTTAAACCGTTCGGCATGCCACGAACAGATTATTGGTTCGACGAGAGACAGCGAGAGCGTAAGCTACTTGAACTTAAAAAGCGGTTCGTAAAATCTGACCGCCGAATCTTATTGTATGCACCGACATATCGAGAAAACAAAGGAATGGAAGACCAAACGATTCAACAATTCGAACAACTCGCTAAATCGGGGTGGACGATTCTCGTTAAATTACATCCGACGATTCAGGCACTTTCTACTGATCGTTCTCCGTATGTGCATTTGTTAGACGATACGTATCCAATCAATGATTATCTGCTTATCACAGATGTTCTTGTGACCGATTATTCTTCGATTCCATTTGAAAGCTGTCTGCTGAAAATTCCTGCGTTCTTATATACACCGGATATTGACACATACCGACAACTACCAGGACTTATCAATCAGTATCCGAAGCCGCTACCTGTCAGACAAACAGAGCGGATGGAGCAGTTGATAGAGTGGGTCATGTCTGATGCGATACTTGAAGAATGTCGTCAGCATATGCAGGAGTTTCAAACCAGTTGGTATGATCAGACACCTGGTCAAGCAGTCAATCGAATCGTTCATCATTACTATGGCGTAGATCAATGATATCAGTCCTGACGATTTCTTTTGTACTCTCAAAAGCAGTCGTCAGGTAATGTTTAAAGTATAAATGTGAAATGTTGAACAAAGTTTGACAATCTTTTGAAAATCCATTCTTTTGGACTGTGATGTTCTATACTAAAAGCAGAAGAAGAGGAGAGGAGAAATGGATATGCTAACTTGTGGAACGACTGAAGCCAATACGTTCGTCTTATCATCAGAGACACGAACGTTGCTTGAAAGCTTCATGACAGAAACGACGTTCAAAAAGGATTCCATCGTCTGTTGGGAAGGGGAAATGAACGATAAGTTGTTTTATGTGAAACAAGGAGGCGTCAAACTATCGAAGTTGACGAAAAAAGGCAGTCCATTACTCATGTTTTTATACTTCAAAGGAGATTTGTTTGGTGAATTTGATGTAGGAGAAGCTTTTCCGAGTTCCTACAGTATCGAAACGATGGAAGATAGCATCATCGGATTCTTATCAAAAAACCAATTAGAAGAGCTCATGAAAAAAGACGGTGCCTTTGCGCTTGAGATCATGCGATGGCAAGCATTGATGCGGAAACAGACAGAAACGAAACTACGTGACTTACTACTTTTTGGAAAACCAGGTGCATTAGCTTCGACGTTACTTCGCCTGATTGCGATGGAAGGAGAACAACTGGGGGAAACTTACCGTCTTGCGAAGCGACCATCCGACGGGGAGTTTGGTCAATTGATCGGTGCACCACGTGAAACCGTTAATCGTATGTTTTCTCAGTGGAAAAAAGAAGGGATTATTTCGATGACGGCAAAAGAAATCATTATTCATGATCCACAATATCTACGGGATCTGTGTCATTGTGAAGGGTGTCCGGCAGGTGTTTGTCGAATTTAATAGCTGATCTAAGAATAATCGCGACGTGAAACAGGATTTTCCTGTCTCACGTCATTTTTTATATGTAGAAAAATTTTCTATACTCATTTAGATGTGAACTTTCTGTGTGTTTTCGAAATAGAAACTGCGGAATCTTCACATTTAAAGTGATGTTTATCACAGTTTCCTGACCTGTTGAATTCTTACAATTAAGACAAGTTCAAAGCAGGAGAGGAGTAATCACCGTGAGCAAAAAAACAGAATCGAACCTCAAAGGAACATTCGTTGCTGTCCTGATTGTAGCAGGTGTCATCATCGGGATGTGGAGCTCAATCTTTCTATTATTTATATCACGTTAAGGGGGAGTTACGATGCATATTCATCGTCTAGAAAAAATCTGGTTGATCTTCGGAGTAGCGATGTTAGCAGTCTTCTTGACTATCATCGGTGTATCAGCCTTTGCATCTGGGAATCAACCGCCATCCGATGCGACGTTGATTGACCCGACGAAAGTCGATCAAACGAAACCATTCGATAAGCCAGGGCTAAAGAAGATTGATGACAACCGTTACGAAGCAGTCATCGTTTCACAAGCTTTTCAGTTTACACCAAAAGATATGGTCATACCTAAAGGGGCGACGGTCGATTTTCTCGTGACATCAAAGGACGTCGTACATGGATTTGAAATCGTCAAGACAAACGTCAACATGATGGTCGTTCCCGGACATATTAATTCAATCGAGTATACGTTCAAGGAAGCAGGCGAATATCTTGTCGTCTGTAACGAATATTGCGGATCAGGTCATCATATGATGGCAACTAAAATCAAGGTGGTGGAATAAGATGAATGCCATTTCTAAAAAACTAAGACAGTTTGAGATGGAGCGTGGTCTGCCGGCTACTGTCATCGGAATTAAAGAAGCGAAACTTGCCTTCGCGCATGTTAGTTTTTCACTCGTTGCCTTATTGATCGGTGGTTTATGTGGACTATTGCAAACGATGGTACGTACAGGTGCCATCCCAGAAATCGCCGGAATCGGATATTATGAGCTTCTGACCGCTCATGGATTAATGCTTGCGATCGTCTTTACGACACTATTCATTTTTGGGTTATTGTTCTCATTTTTAGGTCAATCATTTGGACGATTTGAAGATTTTCCACGACGTCTCGGATGGGTCGGATTCTGGTTCATGATTCTTGGTGTCATCCTCGTCACATGGATGGTACTTGCAGGAGAAGCTTCCGTCCTCTATACATTCTATGCCCCACTCAAGGCACATCCTGTATTTTATATCGGACTCGTCATCTTCGTCGTCGGAACATGGATTGCTTCGGGTGCCATGTTCCGCATGTATGCTGATTATAAGCGGGAACACCCTGGTGTTCATCCACCCCTGCAAGCGTACATGAGTATCATGACTGCCTTGTTATGGGTCGTTGCGACACTCGGCGTAGCAGCGACGATTCTCTTTCAGTTACTTCCTTTATCCCTCGGTTGGACGGATAAGGTCGGAATTGAACTATCGCGGACACTATTTTGGTACTTTGGTCATCCACTCGTCTATTTTTGGTTGTTACCTGCTTACATTGTCTGGTATACCGTCATTCCGAAAATCGTTGGAGGAAAGATTTTTTCTGACGCGTTAGCACGTATGTCATTTTTATTGTTCCTACTCTTTTCGTTCCCGGTCGGTTTTCACCATCAATTGTTAGAACCAGGAATCTCAGCATTTTGGAAGTATATCCAAGTCGTCTTGACGTTCCTCGTCATCATTCCATCATTGATGACAGCTTTTTCGATGTTTGCGACATTTGAACTCGCTGGACGTCGAAAAGGAGCGACTGGGATATTTGGTTGGGTGAAAAAAATGCCGTATCGTGATGTCCGTTTCCTTGCACCGTTCATCGGGATGTTGTTCTTCATTCCTGCAGGTGCGGGTGGTGTCATCAATGCATCGCATCAACTGAATATCATCGTCCACAACACGTTATGGGTCACCGGACACTTTCATATTACGGTCGGTGCCGCTGTGGCATTGACGTTCTTCGGAACAGCGTACTGGCTTGTTCCTCTCTTACGTGGTCGGACGTTGACAGCGGCAATGAATCGTATCGGGCTTATTCAAACGGCTGCCTGGACGATCGGAATGCTCTTCATGTCGACGGCGATGCATATTTCAGGTCTACTCGGTAATCCAAGACGGACCGGTCCGGCCGGCTATTTCAAGGATTCGATCGTCGCCGACTGGATTCCGTATCATGTTGCCATGGCGATTGGTGGAACGATTTTGTTCATCTCGATTCTCTTGTTCTTATATGCCATGTTCCAGCTTGCTTTCCGGACACCAAAAGGAACGGAAGAATTTCCGATCGCTGAAACAGAAGAAGAAGCGATGGCAACGCCACTCTTCTTTGAGAACTGGAAGTTATGGATCTTCGTGACATTCGCTTTGATTGCGTTTGCGTATACGGTACCAATCTGGCATATGATCGAAAATGCTCCTCCAGGCGCTCCAGGATGGAAGCTCTGGTAAATGATATAACGAAAAGCAAAGAACCCCAGATTGTTTCCGAGTAGGAGACAATCTGGGGTTCTTGCGTGAGCTGAAGGAATAAGTAATGAAGTGCTAAATCTTATTTGACGAGATTATGCTTGAAGGCATAGACGACGGCTTGTGTGCGGTCTACGACATCGAGTTTTGATAAGATGTTCGAGACGTGTGTCTTGACAGTTTTTAAGGAAATGAATAATTCGTCTGCAATTTCTTGGTTCGCCATACCACGTGCCATCAATTGAAGGACTTCTTGCTCACGTTCCGTTAAATCATCATGCAAATGTGTCGTGGGACGACGGAGACGTTCCATCATTTTACCCGTCACTTGTGCTGCCATGACAGATTGACCGTTTGCGGTCTTACGAATCGCTTCTGCAATATCAAAAGCGCTAGCTGTCTTTAAGACATAACTCATCGCACCGGCTTCGATGACAGGATAGACCTTCTCATCATCGAGAAAGCTCGTCACGACAAGAATTTTTGCTTCCGGCCAGTCTTTGCGGATCAATCGTGTTCCTTCGACACCGTCGACTGGCTCCATCACTAAATCCATTAAGATGACATCCGGTCGGTGTTCAAGCGCAAGCAGGGCTCCCGCTTGACCATCCGATGCTTCAGCGACGACTTCGATGTCTGGTTGTGTGGAAAGGAAAGCAGACACACCGGCCCGGACCATCTCATGATCATCTACTAATAATACGCGTATCATACTTGCACCATCCGATCTTTTCTAAGTTTTACTTCGATTTGGGTACCTTGCCCTGGAACACTGATGAGTCGGATCGTTCCGCCCATCTCAGCCGTTCGTTCCCGCATTGAATTAATGCCGTAAGAAGCAAGTTTTTTTTCATCAACGACGAACCCAACACCATCATCATTCATGCTCAGGATGATCGTTTCGTTGAATTGCCGGAGTTCAATATCCATATGAGACGCTTTTGCATGACGTAGTGCATTTGTTAATCCTTCTTGGACGATTCGGAATAGCTCGTTTTCGATTTGTCGTGGCAGTGACATCTCTTCTAACTTCCAGCTCAATTGCGTGGATTGCTTTCTAGATAATTCTTCGAGTAGCTGAGAAAGTCCTTGTTGCAACGTCATCCCTTCGAGTTCGACGGGACGGAGCTGAAGCAACAGGGAACGCATTTCAGACTGAGCCGTTTGCGCCATCGTTTCGACCATCTCAATCTGTTTAGCTGCAGCTTCAGGTTGAGACAAAATCGTTTGTTTGGCAGCTGTCGTCATCATCGAGATAGCATAGAGCTGTTGCGAAACGGAGTCGTGCAGATCGCGTGCGAGTCGCTTGCGTTCTTCTGTGACAGCTTGAACTCTTACTTGTTCGACATGTTGCGGACGCGTACTGATCTTTTGTACCGTTTCGACTTGTTCGTCGATGCGTTTCCCGATCCGCGACAGACGTGTCAACGTATGAAAGTAGGGACCTGGAACAATCGTGACATCCTTTCCTTGCTCGAGTTCAATGATGGCAGTCGTGACACGCTTGAAGTCACGTCTTAAGAAAAAGTAATGCATGCTTCCGATCGCAAGCGGCAGAAGTAACGATAGTCCGATGACGAGCAGAAGGACAGGGAAATCTTGTTGACGGACAAAGAGGACATGCCAATCGACTTGACGTGTACTTAAGAACAATAACGTCGTCATGACGGCTGTCAGAAAGCCCGTCATGACTTGGAGCGCAATGACACCAAGCGGGAATTGATCACGCTTCATATCGAAGACACCTCCACATTGCCAATGCCGAGCATGACATGAATACGCACTTTACGCGTTGCCTCACTGTATTCAGGTGCTCGAAATTGAATACGTCGATTAAAGAAGGTCGGGATCCGGCGGATGTCCGTCTTGACACTTCCGAAGCCGATTGACGTATCGAGCGTATAGTCGTATCCGGACGGTAACAGAATTCGGACGTCCCCGACGACGCCACTAACGACAATCAAAGTCTCACCTTCCGGGACATAAGCGTGCGTCAAATCAATTTCTAAATCCTTGACGATGAACTGTTCACTTAAATCCTGTAAGACGTACGGTGCATCGGCTTGGGTCGAGAAGGAATAAGCGGGCTGAATCTTGATGCCTTCCTCTTCATATTGATGCGGTGCAATCCGTGAAAATAAAAATTCGCGGACGGAATGCCGTGTCACGAGAATGATCCCAAGATAGAGCAAAATCCCGGCAATGACAAAACCGATGGCAGCCGAACTGAGAACAACGCCAGCAAGAATGATCGTACCGACGATGTAGAATAGAATCGCTAATTTTTCATGATTACGGCGCCGGAAATGGATTCCGACGTAATACAGCAGGAAAGGAAATAAGACACCAAATAATACGTTTCCTGCACCGGATAATAGGTCGTAGAACAGACCGAGGGCGAACAGGATCGATACGTAACCGACCAGTTGTTTCGTACTTAATCGTCGCACGATCAATCTCCTTTCTAACATGACAAAGGGAGGCATACGCCTCCTTCGCCATTGACTGCTTATTGGTGAATGCGGCGCTCGAGCTCAGCGATACGCGCATCGATATCATCTTCATCGACGACAGGTTGTTTTGCTTCTGGTTCTTCCGCTGTGAACGGATGTGCTTCTTCCTTTATAGTAGCATTTGGTTCACGATCTAGCACCTGGTTCATCTTGTTTTTTAAGTTCGAGACGTTTTCACGCATCATCCATTCGTACCGTTTATTTTGTAAATCTTCTAGCTTTAATTTCAACTCGAGCGCTTCGCGTTCTAGCTCGTTCAACTCGCGTTTCGTCTCAGCGACAAGTTCTTCGAAGAACCGGTATTGCTCACCATAATGTTTCGATTCGATGGCTGCACGTTCAGCCAGTTGTTGTTCACCGGCTTCGTTTGCGATTTCCACTTGCTTGAAACGTTTGTCGGCTAAATCCTTCGCTTCTTCTTGTTTCTGTGTCAACTCTTGTAATAACGTCCGTTGACGCTCGAGGAGTCGATCGATCTCTTTTAAATCAGCTTCGGTTGAGCGAATATGACGAACCAGTTTTTTAGCAGGTACTTCGCCCTGTTCGGCTGCTTTTTTGACTTCTGTCATCATCTGTGTCGCAAAATCATTGAGTTGATCAAATACGTTCTTCATGAAAAATTCCTCCTTGGAAGTGGCAAATGGTATAGGGTCATGCTTTTGATTAAAATCGTTTTTCGTCTAGGTCTTTCCAATCGGTTTCAAAGTGCGTCGTTGATGTACGGCGGCGGGCAAATAAGTTTTGAACGTCGACGCGCTGTAATTTCATACGCATGTAACCGACGTACAATGCGATTGCCGCGACGATTCCGATGACAGCCCAGATGTTCGAGAGGGCAAGACCGATCCCGATGGCTGCGATGAATCCGAAGCCAAGTTTAGCTGGCCAATTTTTTGACTGCATGAACTTACTGATGGAATAGAATGCGAGCAACGCTCCTAAACCGAGTCCGATCATGTGAGGTAATGTTCCGATGACAACGGCGAGTAATGCCAGTCCCGCAAGAATCATCAGCACTTGTTTTCCTTTCGATTGCTTCATGAGGAAGCCTCCCTTGTGTTAATACCTTTATGATACGGGAGTCCCTTGATTCACACGACGCTCTTTGGACCGTATTTGCTCTCGGACTTAAGGCGGAGAGAAGGTCTGACTTTGAGGGAAGCGCTATCAGAATGAACGCTTGATATGATATTCTAGAAAGGAATCGAATTGAGAGGAGTGATGTTGATGAGTGCAACTATCAACGCTAAAAAAGTAACATGTGTCGGAAACCAGGGAGGGGTTTCCCTCCCTTAAATCAGAGGAGGAAACCATTTGAACGAATGGGGTACACCACCTGTCTACGAAACGACAGGAACAGAACGATTAGGACGGATCATAGCTGTCTATCAAACACATTATCAGGTCGTAACCGAATCAGGAGAGTCGCTCAGCGAACTGTCTGGTAAACTGCGTTTCCAGTCTTCGACAAAGGCAGAATTGCCGGCAGTTGGAGACTGGATCATTCAAACAGAGCGAGAACCGGGGAAGGGACGGATTGAGCGTGTTTTACCTCGATCGTCTCAATTTTCGCGAAAAGTAGCGGGCACAGAAACCGAGGAACAAATCATCTGCGCGAATGTCGATGTCGCCTTGCTTGTCATGGCTTTTGGACATGACTTCAACGTCCGTCGACTGGAACGTTATTTAACAGTTGCTTGGGATGCAGGGGTGACACCTGTTATCGTCCTGACGAAAAAGAGTTTGATGGCGTCGATCGAAATGGAACTACAGGCTGTCGAAGCAGTCGCGTTCGGAACATCAATCCTTGCCGTTGATTCTTTGAGCGGTGACGGATTAGAAGCGTTGCGTGAACAGTTACAAATCAAGCAGACGATCGTGTTAGTTGGATCGTCTGGTGTCGGGAAATCGACGCTTGTCAATGCTTTAGCTGGAGAACAGTTAATGGAAACAGGGGGCGTACGGGAAGACGATGAACGGGGACGTCACACGACGACGCATCGCGAACTGAAACGACTTGCGAATGGTCTATTGCTCGTCGATACACCAGGGATGCGGGAATTAGCCTTGTGGGATGGAAGTGACGGTTTATCGTCGACCTTTTCCGATATTGAAGAACTTGCTGAGAACTGTCGTTTCCGAAACTGTGAACATGACAAGGAACCAGGATGTGCCGTACGAACTGCTTTACAGGATGGAATGTTATCCACCGAGCGCTGGAATAGCTTCGTAAAGCTAAAACGAGAAATCGCTTATGCGGAACGTAAGCAAAACGCTGCGTTACAGGCAGCGGAGAAAGACAAGTGGAAAAAAATCCACAAACAAGCACAAGCGCATACGAAAGTGAAGTATCAAAAGCGATAATACGAACGACATACGAAAAGCATCTGCAACGAAGAAAGAGTACGTCTCTTTCTCAGTGCAGATGCTTTTTCGCATTATTCTTTTTCTGGAGATTCATTGGATGCCGTATTAAACGGTACGATCCCCGTTAAAGCATCGAGCCGGGTTAAATCGGATTGAATTGCTTCAAGGTCACTGTGGCGCGCGTTTCGTACGGTAGCAGTTCCAACTGGATGATCTTCGAATCCAGCCGTTAAATCAAATGTCCGATTCGATAGACGATCGGTAAAATAGCGATCGTGAGAGACGAAGAGGAGTTCGCCCGGGAAGACATCAAGTGCGGCTTCAATTTGTTCACGTGTTGCGAGATCCAAATAGTTAGTCGGTTCATCTAGAATAAGCAGATGCGCACCAGAAAAATAAAGGCGTAAGAAAGCAATTCGGCATTTTTCACCCATGCTGGCGTCAGTAATCGACCGATAAACATCATCGCGCCGGAATAAAAAACAGGCAAGCAACGTCCGGGCATCCGTTTCACTCATTGTTCCGAATTCGAGTAATGCATCTAACAAAGTACCTGACGTCGGTAAGTGGGAAAGGGCTTGTGAAAAATAGCCGGTTTTTAATCGAGGATGGCGTAGCACTCTCCCTTGATTCGGTATATATTCTCCTTCAATGAGACGAAGTAAGGTCGTTTTTCCGCTTCCATTCGGTCCAGTAACGGCAATCCGGTCACTGCGATCGATCGAAAATGAGATGTCGTTTAGAATGGTTTTCGTCCCATGCCTAAATGTGACGTGTTCGAACGAAACGAGTCGCTTCGCATGAATCGCTTCATGTTCGAATGCTACGTGAACAGTCGGTGCGACCTCGGTTTTTTTGACACGGTCCTCTAACAGACGTTCAAGCTGTTGTTCTTTTGCTTTGACCTTTGTTGCGTGTTTAGCGGCTTTCTTTTTCGCATATGGATCGCGTTCACTAGCTTGATCCGAAGCTTTTTGATGCCACTGCCGATAGCCTTGGATCATGCGGGTTAGTTCTTTGCGTGTGCGTTCTTGTTTTTCATACGCTCGTTGCTGTGACAAGGCTTGATGTTCCTTTTGTTCTTTATAGAACTGGTAGTTTCCGTTATACCGCGTTGCTCCTGATTCGGATAGTTCAATGACGGCATCTGCCGTCGCATCGATGAAAAATCGTTCGTGTGAGACATAGAGAATCGAGACCCGTGACGTGTTGACCCATTCGGTGAGCCAATCGAGTGTCTCTTGATCCAGGTGATTCGTCGGTTCATCGAGAATGATGAAATCAGGTCGCAACAGAAGTAGACAGGCAAGTTGAAGGCGTGTCTGTTCACCACCGCTTAAACTGGATGCTTCGTGTCTCCAGAGTACTTCATCTAGTTTCACTTCTTTTAAGACGCGCGTCGCATCTGCTTCAAGCGAGAAGGCGTCCAGATCAAGTGCTTGTTGATAGACCGTCAAGTCACCGTTCATGGCGTCAGCGCGAAGTTGATAACGGACTAAATCTGCTCGTTCGACGACATCGAGAACGGTGTGATTGCCCGCTACGAAGTGTTGTGATAGTAGACCGAGTTTTTTGAAATGACGCTTGATCGAACCGTCAGTCGGCTGAAGTTGGTCAGCGATTAAGTGTAACAATGTCGTTTTTCCGATGCCGTTCGGACCAATCAAAGCGACGTGTTCGCCAGCATGAATATGAAAGGAGACGTCCGAGAAAAGGCGTCGTTCGTCGTAATCCATCGATAGGTGTTGAATCGTAAGTGTTTCAGTAGGCATAAAAGCAGCTCCTTTAGGTTTCATTTCCAGTAAGATGAAATGAAAACACACCATCCGAAGCGCGCGGATGGTGTGCAGGAGTAACTCAAAGAAGGCGATGACCAATGACCGGTCACACCGAAAAAGAGCAGACTCGTAGCGTCAGACATCCGCAACTGCATTGCGAAAGAGATGATTTCATTCATCAAGCGACGTGTACGAGTGATTGCTTCATTTCGGTGTTGTACCTCCTGTTCATAATCTATGACGTCATTGTAACAAAATGGAAAAGTTAACACAAGTATGATTCAAGAAGCGTTTGTGCAGCATCTGCTTCTTCTGGCGAAGGAGGAAGAAGGTCCGTCAACGGATAAGCAAGACCGAGGTTTTCCCACTTATAGACTCCAAGCTGATGATATGGAAGTACTTCGACACGCTCGACATTTCCGAGCGTTCGGATGAACTCACCGGTCTGACGCAGGAAACGTTCAGACATCGTAATGCCTGGGACAAGAACGTGGCGAATCCAGACGGGGATGTTTCGCTCAGCTAGGCGTTTTGCGAAGGCGAGTGTATTAGCGTTACTCCGTCCGGTCAAGACACGACAAGCGGCATCGTCGATATGTTTGACATCAAGTAGAACTAAATCCGTCGCATCGAGAATCGCATCGATGTTTTTCGGAATCACTGATCCTGCGGTATCGATGACAGTATGCAATCCATTTCGTTTCGCTTCTGTTAAAGCAGCCTCCAGGAATTCTGGCTGAGCGAGTGGTTCACCTCCAGAGAAGGTGATTCCGCCACCTGTTGCCTCGAAGAAGGAGCGATAGCTGATCGCTTCTTTTATGACTTCGTCTGCTGAAACACGACGTCCGCAACCAAATTCCCAGGTATCGACGTTATGACAATATTGACATCGTAGTGGACACCCTTGCGTAAAGACGATGAATCGAATGCCTGGACCATCGACCGTTCCACATGATTCAACAGAGTGAATCATCCCTTGCGTCATCCTGCTCACTTCCTTTCACATACTAAACTATTTAGAGAGAACCGTGGAATGTTCGATTGATGACATCAATTTGTTGTTCACGCGTCAATTTAATGAAGTTGACGGCATAGCCGGATACTCGAATCGTCAATTGTGGATACTGCTCCGGATGCTCCATGGCATCGAGTAAAGTCTCACGGTCAAAGACGTTGACATTCAAGTGATGACCTTTTGAAGTTGTACCACCCATATATCCGTCAAGTAAACCGACCGTATTGCGAATACGTGTTGCGTCATCCTTACCAAGTGCTTTTGGAACGATTGAGAACGTGTACGAGATACCATCGAGTGCATGTTCATAAGGTAGTTTCCCGACAGATGTCAGAGCAGCGACAGCACCACGCGTATCACGTCCATGCATCGGATTAGCCCCCGGTGCGAATGGTTCGCCAGCGCGACGACCATCTGGTGTATTCCCTGTCTTTTTACCGTAGACGACATTTGAAGTGATCGTCAGAACAGACTGTGTTGGGAGTGCACTCCGGTACGTGGGATGTTTACGGATTTTTTCCATGAATAGTGTCACGAGATCGACAGCCATTTGATCGACCCGTTCATCGTTATTCCCGAACTTCGGAAATTCGCCTTCAATCTTGAAATCAACTGCAATACCGTCTGCATCCCGGATCGGACGGACTGTCGCGTAACGGATGGCAGATAGACTATCAGCGACGACCGATAATCCAGCGATACCACATGCCATCGTCCGTAAAATTTCTGGGTCATGTAAGGCCATTTCAATCCGTTCGTAACTATATTTATCGTGCATGTAGTGAATGACATTGAGAGTGTTGACATATAGTTCTGCTAACCAATCGAGTTGACGATCGTAAGCCGCCATGACGGTTTCGTAATCTAGTACTTCATCAAGCATCAATGGTGTTGCTGGGGCGACTTGGATTTTGAGCTTCTCATCGATTCCGCCATTGATCGTATAGAGTAATGCTTTCGCAAGGTTCGCCCGTGCACCGAAGAATTGCATCTGTTTACCGATCCGCATCGCGGAGACACAACAAGCGATGCCATAATCGTCACCGTAGACTGGTAACATCAGATCATCGTTCTCATATTGAATCGAGCTCGATACGATCGACATTTTCGCACAAAACTCCTTAAATCCACGTGGAAGCTGAGTGGACCAAAGAACAGTTAGGTTCGGTTCCGGTGCCGGACCAAGCGTCGAGAGCGTATGCAGGAAGCGGAATGAACTTTTCGTTACGTTTGATCGACCATCTTCGCTCATCCCACCAATCGATTCCGTAACCCACGTCGGATCACCCGAGAAGAGATCGTTATAGTCTGGTGTCCGTAAGAACTTGACGATTCGAAGCTTCATAACGAAATGATCGACGAGTTCTTGTGCTGTTTCTTCCGTTAGTCGACCCGTCGCAAGATCACGTTCGATATAGATGTCGAAGAACGTCGAAACCCGACCGAGTGACATGGCGGCACCATTTTGCTCCTTGATCGCAGCGAGATAAGCAAGGTAGACCCACTGGAACGCTTCTTGTGCTGTTTCCGCTGGACGAGAGAGATCAAAACCATAGCGTGTTCCGAGTTCAGTCAGTTCCGTCAGGGCACGTAATTGCTCATTCATCTCTTCGCGATCACGAATCATTGATTCAGAGAGGAATCCGCCGCGCACTTTCAAGTCCCGTTTGCGATCTTCAATCAAACGTGCTGTACCGTACAAAGCGACGCGACGATAGTCGCCGATGATTCGACCGCGTCCGTAGGCGTCTGGTAGTCCTGTAATGATGCCAGCTTTACGTGCGGCGCGCATTTCTGGCGTATAGGCATCGAAAACGCCTTGGTTATGTGTCTTCCGGTATTCACTAAAAACTTTCGTCACGGTCTCATCTGCTTCAAATCCGTAAGCAGCTAAAGCGTCGTTTACCATGCGAATTCCGCCATTCGGATGAATCGAACGTTTGAACGGTTCGTCCGTCTGCAAGCCGACGACTTTTTCAAGTGATCGATCGAGGTAACCCGCATCGTGCGATAGAATTGTTGAAGGTGTTTTGGCATCGACGGCGTAAACTCCACCACGTTGTCGTTCTTCATTCGTCAGCTGTAGAATTTGTTGCCAGAGTTGTTCCGTTGCTTGCGTTGGACCAACTAAAAAGTGATCATCTCCTGTATATTCCGTGCGATTGAGCCGGATGAAGTTTGCGACATCGATTGCGTTTACCCATTCACCAGACGTAAAGGTCGCCCAGCCACTCGTTTTCTCTAATAACATAGATACCACTCCTTTAGAATTGAGTTACTCATCAGTTCCTTATGTGAATAGTGTAACAAAAGGAGGGATGTATTCCCTTTACGTTCATGTGAATGTTCTAACAAGTGAAGAAACGTTGATATGACGCGCTTTCTTTATTTCTGTGTTCATATGAGAATAGTTCAGAAAAAACAGTTTGGTGTTGCTAATTCAAGGTTTTCTAGAAACTGTATGAGTGGAATTGAAAAAGAGTTATTAGAACAGTTGAAACTGTGAGGAATGTCACGCGACGGTATCTTGTGTTTTTAGGACGTATCGTTGACAATGAAAAAGGGAATATAGAACGTGGAGGTGTGCCAAATGGAGTATGTGTCATTAACACAACAAGGAGACTATCAGTCAGGAGACTGGGTCTCGCTAAAAATCGGTTCGGACGGTTCAACACGAACTGGTATGATCACGGAATTCGAAAGCGATGGATTCTGGATTCGATTTGAAGATGATTTTGATTATGAAGACTTTATCGGCTATGATGAATCGTATTGGATTGCGCTTGTTCGTCGTCCAGTGGATGTAAAAGCGACGTATGCAAGTCTTGCAGAGTATCCGGCACTCGCTGCTGAGTTACAGGATCGTGTCATCCAAGGGTTTGAGATTCTAGAAGAAGAAGCTGATGAAACAGAAATCCGGTTCCACATTCGATTGCTCGATGCAGGGAATGAATATACACAAACGTTACGGGGTTACCGTGATGGATCAGGAGATCATGTCGAATACGTAACGGCATGATGGAATTAAGAGAGTAGGAGAAATCGTTATGAATTTTACAAAACCATTTTTACAGGAAGCATGGGAGCGAGCACGTTTTACGGAGTTGATGCCTGTTCAAGAACAAGCGATTCCATTGTTGCGCGAAGGAAAAGATGTTCTTGCTGAAGCCCCAACAGGAACAGGGAAGACGCTTGCCTATGTCATTCCAGCTTTAGAAAAGATTGAAGTAGAAGAGCCTCACGTACAAGTCGTCATCACAGCACCAACTCGAGAACTCGTCATGCAAATTCATCAAGTCATCCAATTATTTGCTCAAGGAAGTGGTATTAAATCCGGTGCATTCATTGGCGGCGTTGAATTGAAGCGACAGTATGAGCGATTGAAGAAAAAACCACAAATCATTGTTGGTACACCTGGACGTCTCGTCGAGTTGATTGATTCAAAGAAGCTGAAGATGCATAAAGTGAAACTGATTGTTTTAGATGAAGCGGATCAAATCTATGAGAGTGGTATGAGTGACTCGGCGACGCGGATCGCAAACAGTGCATTACGCGATCGTCAACTGGCATTCGTATCAGCGACGTTACCAGAACGGACAGCAGAATGGGGACGGACGCTTGCGAACGATCCTGAAACGATTCGTGTCGAACGTGCCGTCAGCACTCAAGTAACATTTGGTTATCTAGAGACATCACGTCGTCAAAAACCAGAATTGTTACGTCGTCTTGCGAACATGCAAGGATCAAAAGTACTCACATTCATCAACAATCGTTCTTTCCTCGGTCCGTTGAATGGCGAATTGAGTAAATTCTCATTAAAGTATCGGATTCTAGACGCTGAAAAAGGGAAACGTGAGCGGATGGAGACATTACGTTCTTATAAAAAAGGGGAGTTCCCCTTACTCGTCACGACAGGTCTTGCAGCACGTGGACTTGATATCGAGGCGGTCACGCACGTCGTTCATTACGATTTGCCGGAGTCGCTTGACGATTTCGTTCACCGTTCAGGACGGACAGGACGTGGAAATGCAAATGGGATGGTACTCGCTCTTGTAACGGATCAAGACTTAAAGCACTTAAAAACACTTGCGAAGCAAATGGGTGTTGAGATGGAACCAATGGAAATTTACCGTGGTGAAGTGATTCCAAAACGTGAATTCACAGCTCCTCAGACAATTAAGCGACCGGCTACTCCTCACCGGAAAGGGCGATCGAAATGAAGAACGATCGAAAAGTAATTCCATTTCCGACGACGGTTTCTGAAGCGGAAATGAATGCAGCCTTGAAGAAAATGTATCAAGAGGCGGCAACAGCACGTAGTACGGATTGGGTCGCTTTCATTGAAGAGATCGCGACAGAAGGACGTTGGTATTTAAAAGATGCTGAACTGTTCCGGGACCTATTCGTTGACTGGGCAATCTTCTATGAAACGGATGATCAAGGGAAAACGCCTCACGGTCGTTTTCTCGAGCAAGTAAAAGAAGAGTTGTCTCCTAGTCTCTATCGTGCCTTACGTGGATTAGCAGACCCGATGCCCTCATTATTTCAGGTCGAGGCGGATGGCGTCGTTGATTTAATGTCAAAACAAACGTATCAGACCGATTTGACTGAGATTGAAGTCGAAGTGGGTGATTTATTAGTTGGGAAACTACTCTACATTTCGGGGAAATGGCGTTTTGCGATTGCCTACATGAAGGTAGCGCGCGCATTAGTACCTGAAGTCCTTGCCTTGCTAACCGATTTCGTAGATGAAGTGGGAGAAGACGCGTTACTTCGTCAGTATCCCGAATTTTGTGCAGAGTTAATCGATTTGCTACTTGATATCGAAGAAGGTAACATTGCACCAAGACCAGAAGAATAAAACGAAAACCTAGCATGAGTTGACCCCAATCGCAGGCAACTCATGCTAGGTTTTTTTCATGAATCGGCGCGATACAAAGCGACATCGTTTTTATCCCGGTGCTTCACGCGGTACATCGCAAGGTCGGCTTGTTTTAAGCATGTTTCAAGATCGGATTGATCACGTGCCGTCACACCGATGCTTGCAGAAACAAGTAAAGATTGCCCCTTGTATACATAAGGACGTCTTAAATATTGTAAGAAGGATTTACATTTCCGACGTAAAGATAGTTCGTCATCAGCTTGCAAGAGAACCGCAAATTCATCTCCACCGAGTCGATACACCTGTTCTAAAGCATTCGTATGATCATGTAATCGTTTTGCGACTTCAATTAATACATAATCGCCGGCCTCATGACCATACGTATCATTGACTTGCTTGAAACCATCTAAATCGACCACTGCTAGATAATTCATCTCGGGTAAACGATCCGAAAAATCTCGTTCTAAGGAACGACGGTTACCGATACTTGTTAAAGCGTCATGGTAAGCATGGTACTCAATCTGCTTCTGTCGAATTTTTCGTTCAGTAATATCATGTAAAATCGTAAATCGTCCCATTGAAGTCGAAGCGATTTGAATTGGAATATCAATGACTTCATACTGTTTTTGCTGTTCATCTTCATACTCATCAATATCTGTTTCAAGTGTCTCTAACAAGTGACGCATCGTACGTGGAACCTGTTCAATTGTCATATCGGGCAAATGAAACAAACGTTGTGCAGCTAAATTTGCGTATAGAGCAGTTCCGAATTGATCAAGTCGAATCATCGGATCAGGATGACCGAGAAAAAGTGGAATCACTTGCTGTTCGCTCTCTTGGATTTGTTGTTTTCGATGCTCGATGCGTGAAGCGAGTTGTTCGTTTCGTTCATGCAATTGAGCGACGATCAATCCATGCTGCCGAGCAATCAAGATTTGTCGAACGATTAACAAAAATAAGATGATAAAGATATCAAGTTTTCCACCTTCTTGTTCCACCATATAGTGGATGAATAAAGGAACGGCTAGTAAAGGAAGCCACGAACGGGGAATGACCTTCGTTCGAGCAGTTCCTTCTTCAATATGATCAACATGCCATAAAATCGCTGCACTTTGCGCTAAGCGAATCAATATCGGGAAGAATAGCAGATAATTCGCTGAGAAATCTGGAAAATAGACACTTGAGATTTCAAAGATACCGCGAATGAAAATGGACAAGAATAATAAAAATAACGCCATCCGGGATACCCAGTGTGTTTCTTGGATGAACGTGAAATAGAAGAAAACAAACAAACCAAGCGACGTGTTCGTAATGACGATAATGGCATAGGGAACAGTTTGAAGCCCTGGATTCGTCAGTTCATTGAGAACGTGAAACGCGACAAGTCCGATGAAAACAACAATGATGGCGGCATCTACGAATGCGAGCACGTGTTGTCCGAGTGTCCGTTTTGTGATGATTCGATAAAAGATAGCGTATAAAAAGACGTAATGGGATAACGAAAACAAAATCAGACTGTACACGGCGGGAACTGAACCATCTAAATCAAAGAAGCGCAAAGTTTCAAGAATGGACCCAATACAGGATAAAACTAGCGATCCTAAAGCAATCAGCCAAAATTTACGTCGGGGTACGACCAATGTTTGTTCCTTGCGATAGGCAGTCAAAATAAAATATGCAATCAAGCAAAGTGATACATATTGAAGCCCTTGTTCCACGATTCGATTAGAGATGGAGGGTGTCCATGTAGCAAGGATCATTAAGGCAAAGGAAATCAACAGCATGGCAGGGAACCAACGCGTGAAATAGTTTGATTTAACCATGCAATTCCTCCTAACGTTTGATTTGAGTTGCGAATAAAAAGTTATTTTTTTCGGTATTCTTGATGTGATACATGGCTTCATCTGCCCGAATCAATAACTGTTCTGAACTTTTACCATCTTCAGGATATAAGGAAATCCCGATGGAAGGTGTGATATGAAGCGTATGTGGGTCGATAAAGAACGGATGATTCAGGACTTCGAGAACATGTTCAGCAAATTGTCGTGTTTCCGAAGCTGATGCCTGAATGAAAATCAAGAACTCATCTCCCCCAAGACGTGCAACGAGATCCGTTGTCATCGCCATGGACTGCAGGCGTATTGCTGTTTCTTGTAACAGTAAATCACCGATATCATGTCCGTAGGTATCATTGATTTGTTTGAAGCCGTCCAAATCAATGAATAACAAGGAGCCGTAATCTAGAGTCGGGAGCATGAGATAAAGCTGCTCTTCAAAGTAACGTCGATTTGGTAAACGCGTAAGCGAATCGTGATATCCCATCCGTTCGAGCCATACTTCCTGTTGGTGGTCTTCCGTAACGTCCGCTAAGATGACAAAATAGCGCTTCTGATCTGGGACATCGATCACGGTCGTATTCAAAAAATATTCTGGATGTTCCTCTGTAGCAGGTATATGCAATAGATGAAACGGAAAGCTCAGTTGTTCCTGTTTTAGCAGAGGGATGAGTTGATTTAATTGCCAACGTTGACTCGGTCCAAGTGGAAAATCGTTCCATCCTGTAGCTGCCGCCGCTGGGTTAACCGATCGAATGTGATACATGTCATCGATTTCAAGAACGATTTCTGGATAGGATAAAAATAAGGACGTTAGTTCTTGTTCTCGCAATTGTAACAATGCCGTTTTTTGATGGACAATATCTTCTAAATTCGTTTGTAGTGCGGTTGTTTCCTGTAATAGTCGTAGATTTTCCCGATATGAAAAAAGCTGACGCGTTAAAAACAATAAAAACGTAATGCCGACAGACAGCAAGAAAAAGATTCGGGAGACAGGAAAGAATGTAATATAGAGAATTAGCGCAGATAATAAGATATAAGCCATTAAGGAACGCATGATTGTTTCGACGCGAATAAGAGTAACTTGCTGTTCACGAATAATCGGAAGGGTACGAGTATTCATAAAAGCGATGAGAAACAGACTGCTGAGTGGATATAACGGAAGCAACTGACCTGCTATTTGTGGTTCACCGTTCAATAATGTTGTATAAAAAATAAAGTTTGTCATACCGAGAATGAATGTCCCGAGTACTAGATAGATGAAGCTTAATCTTGAAACATTCCGTTTTAACCCGGAAGCGTAAAGTAAGAAAAAGAACAACGTCAATAAAATCGTCAAGAAGGCATAGAAGGTCCAACTGATTTGCTCGAGCATCGTTCGTGTATAAGAGGGGATAAAGCGAAAAATCGCAATATATCCAGCAATCATAGAGACAGTGAACAATGTCAAAGAGTCGAGAATCAATAACTTTTGTTTTTGAAATAGCCTTAAATCCAATTGCTGAAAAAAGAAAATAACCATCATCGTTAAATGAATCGTATAAGGAACATCTAACAAAACGTTCAAATTAACATCGTCCCATTGCAAGAGACGTCCCATCATATTCAGCAAATCTCCAAAGAAATAAGCAAAGAAAGCAATGGATAACCATCTATACATGAAAGAAGGATGCTGGAGAGAACCCAATAGACTAAGTACGAAAATAACAAATGATCCGGTTAAACTGATGATTGCTGAAAGTTGTAGTGAACGATCTAGTGGTAATAGCGATAGCAAGGTATAAGTGACAACTAAGTAAATGGAGACGGTAAGGTAGAGATTTTGGATCATCCGTGTCACGGAAACTCCTCCTTTCGCAACACCTGCTTAAAACGAAATATGCTATATCATTACCCGATATCTAGTATGAATTCACATTTATTTTCATATTTAAATTGAAATTAAGAGTCTATTCCCATTTAATGAAAAAAGCGGGGTTCTTCTTAATGAAGAACTTCCGCTTATTCATATCACTGATTGGATTGACGGTACGACTCAAATGCTTCGATTTTTTCAGATAGATACGTCCAATATTCCATCCGTTCATCAAGCGTTGCTTTCGTTTTTTCAATGGATTGATACAATTCATTGACCTTCCCGAGATCACTTCCTGCCGAAGCAAGTTCAGCTTCTAATTGTTCTAGCTCGGCTTCGCTCTCTTCGATTTGTTGTTCAATGACATCCCAATCCTGTTGTTCTTGATAGCTCAACTTCTTCGGTGCCTCTGCTTTTAGTGGAGCAACTGAAGCGATTTTTTCAACGACTACTGAAGGAGTAGGTGTTGTGATTTGCTCAAGATAGTCCGTATATTGTCCGTAATAAAAAACAATAGTCGCGTCTTCAAAAGCAATCAGACGATCAACGACCCGATCAAGGAAATAGCGATCATGACTAACAGTGATGACGGTGCCAGGGAATGATTCTAAATAGTCTTCGAGTACCGATAACGTCTCGGTATCTAAATCATTCGTCGGCTCATCGAGGAAGAGGACGTTTGGTTCTTCCATTAAAATCGTCAACAATTTCAGACGACGTTTTTCACCACCGGATAGCTTACCGATTTGTTTGTATTGTGCTTCTGGTTTAAAGAGAAATTGTTCGAGCATCTGACTTGCCGTAATCTCCTCACCAGCGAGAGTCGTAATGACTTTTGCAATCCGTTCGACTTCATCGATGACGCGTCGTTCTGGATGCGTGAATTCAGCAAATTGACCATAAAAGCCGATCTTCACTGTTTCGCCGTGAATGATTTCACCGGTTGTCGGCTCTAAACGTTTCGCAAGGATTGAAAGAAGCGTTGATTTCCCACTACCATTTCGTCCGACGATTCCATATCGTTCTTTCCGTCCAATCAGGGCGTTGAACGACTCAAACAGTGTTCTATCACCAAATCGATGCGAGACGTCATGTGCTTCGATGACTTTTTTGCCAAGACGCGTCGAACCAACCTGGACTTCGAGCGTCGACTCTTCTTCTTCGTATGAGAGATCTTGCAAGGCATCAACGCGCTGAATCCGAGCTTTTTGTTTCGTCGTCCGTGCTTTAGCACCGCGGCGTAACCAAGCAAGTTCACGACGTAGAATGTTCTGACGCTTTTCTTCCATAGAAGCAGTTCGTTCGCGACGTTCGGCACGTTTTTCGAGAAACGATTCATAGTTTCCGACATAGAAGTAAGCCGTTCCGTTCGCAATCTCCATCATATGATTCGTGACACGATTCAAGAAATAGCGATCGTGAGTGATCAGTAAGATAGCACCACGGTATTCCTTGATTTGAGTCTCAAGCCAGCTGATTGTCTCAGCATCGAGTTCGTTCGTCGGTTCATCGAGTAACAGGAGATCGGCTTCGTCGAGTAACGCTTCCGCGAGTCCGACACGTTTTCGTTGTCCTCCGGAAAGAGAACCAATCAACGCATTCAAGTCGAGAATACCGAGTTTGTTTAAGATCATTTTTAAGCGCGATTCCGTATCCCACGCTTGCGCAGCATCGACTTCGGTCTGAGCGACGATGAAGCGGTTCAGCAACGTCTCGCTCGTGGGATCCTGTTCGAGTGCTAGACGCGCCGTTTCATAGTGTCGTAATGCGTTGATTGTCGGTGTATCACCAGACAGCAAGACTTCCATGACGGTTTGATCTTCGGGATAATCCGTCGTTTGCGACAGCAAACGGATACGATAATCATTTGGATGGTGGATTGTACCGGCGTCTGCTGTCTCTTTATTTGCTAAAATATGCAGGAGAGTCGATTTACCAGTACCGTTGACACCAATGATGCCGATTCGGTCACCAGGCGAGACGGAAAATGTGACATCCTCGAAGACGATTTTATCAGCGAATTCTTTTTTGAGATTTTCTGCTTTCATTAACATATTAGACACCTTCTACAATCTGTTTGATTTGATGTTCGACCATATGGACAAGTTCTTTCTGTGTCATTGTACTTGGATCAATCGACGGTAAAATCGTAACTTCGACTGTAGCCGGGCGAATCTTACCCGTCTCTTCCATAACACGATAACTACCGGAAATCGCGACTGGTACGACACGAGCGCCGCTTGAAGTCGCAAGCGTAAAGCTTCCCGCTTTGAATTCCGCCATCGGTCCACCTTTTGAACGTGTTCCTTCAGGGAAAATGATCATCGATTGTCCGTCTTTGATCGTGTCGACACCAGAGCGAATTGCTTTTAGAGATTGACGTCGGTCTTTTCGGTCAATCATGACACACCCCATCAAATTCATCCAAACATTGACGATCGGAATTTTATTCACTTCGATTTTTGAGATGAATGCTTTCGGTTTGTCGATTTTTCCAAGTAGAATCGGGACGTCAAAGTTCCCTTGGTGATTCGAAATGAAAACGACAGGCTCATTTGCCGGGATGTGTTCTTGTCCCGTCACGTTTACACGAACACCAGCGAGTCGAAGGAGAGAGTTTGCCCATGCGCTTGCTACGCGCTGGACGAATGCATAGCGTGCGAGGTGAGTTCGACGTTTTGCACTAGGTAAAAAAGGTAAGGTACAGGGTAAGACAAGTCCAAAATAAATGAACCAAATGACAGTACGTATCATGGTGAAGTAACAGCTCCTTTTTTTCATTGCTGATGTTATTGTACAAAAAAAGACCGGGTGTCGCACCCAGTCTACGTGATTATTCCCAGTAACGAGGCTCAGATTCCTCTTCGCTTTCTCCTAGTTCGAAGGTAAGGCGACGTGTTGTTGGATCAACAGAGAACGTAGCGTTCGTATTGTCGATCTGTTTGATCTCCATCGTCTCCTCATCCAAAATGAGAGTCAAGCGGACCTTATCTTCGTGATCTACGAGCAGTACGCCATCTTCCTTCAACCATAAATCGATGACAGGTGAGTAGCGAAGTGTCCAACCGTTTGATAAAGGGATTTCGTTCATAATGAATCTGTTCCTCCTAGATGATGAAATCGTGTTCCTTACTTATCATGCTGGTCTGTCGCGGAGAATGCAAGTGGTGTACTCGAATCGCGATCAGGATAAGCAATCTGATAAGATTGTTCTCGTTTTTTCATACGTTCATATTGTTTTTGGACACGACGATGTTGGATATATTCAATATAAGTAAGATAGGAAGTGCGAATCAACTGACGAATTGAGGATAGCGACAGGCAAATTGCTAATGTAAAGACGAATACACCGATTGAACCGGTGTAAAAGCCAGTGACAAAGCTTAAATATGTAGTGATGAGACCCGCGATCGTCGTGAATAAATAGAAGAGCACGTTCGTTTCCTCCTCAGAAATTAAGATGATGGCATATTCATTTAATTCGAGGTCAAATATGATTTTCCTTTATCGTCCTGTAAATGTCCGGAAAAAACAAAAAAATCCACACGAAAGGTGTAGATTTTAAGGGCGATCGATTTGTTGAAGCGCTGGTGTCTTCGGTGTCATATCTGTATTGTTCGATCCTTCTGCGAAAACGATTCCGATCGTAGCAAGGAAAGCGAAAAATGCAAAAACCAATGTTTTCGTGAAGCGTCGTGCGAACGAACGCGATTGAATGTTATGAAACATTTTTATCCCCCATATTTACCTAAACTAAACCTTCTTTTTCCTATTGTTTAATCATATATCTTTTTTTTTAAAAAATCACGCAAATGTGTTCCGTTCACAAATATGTCACATCTAGCACTATGTGGTCGATATCAGAGATGAATGAAAAAAGAGTATAGTATGGTAGGGAAAGAACAGCAGAACGATTCGAGAAGACTTGAATTGATTCAAATATAGAGAGGAGATGACCCGAAATGGGATTACGCGCAGGACAGGTTGTCACATTAAAAGTAGAACGCGAAGCAGAGTTCGGAGTGTTTCTAACAGATGGAAACGAAGATGTGTTGTTGCATAACAATGAACAAACACAGAAAGTAGGCATCGATGAAGAGGTCGAAGTCTTCTTGTATCAAGATAATGAAGGGCGTCTAGCATCATCGATGACGATTCCAGAAGCATCATTTGAAGATTACGTCAAAACGACAATCAATGGAACACGTTATAACACAGGAGTATTTGCAAATATCGGTATTCAAAAAGACGTACTCGTCTCACTTGACGATTTACCGCAACGACGCATGTTTTGGCCAGAAGAAGGCGATCAACTCTTCATTCGTCTTAAACATGACCAGAAGCTTCGTTTACTCGGAGACCCTGCACCATATGCTTACTTCAACTTGCGTGCAAAGCCGGCACCAGAAGAGTGGAATAACATGGACGTAGAAGGTCTCGTCTTTTCACAACGCGAGCCAGGCGTCAATGTTTGGGTTAACGATCAGTCGATTGGATTCTTGCACGAACGCGAGATGGAACGCTGGCCGCGTCTTGGAGAAGTGTTGAAATTACGAGTGACAAATGTAAAACCAGATGGTACAGTATTACTTTCAGCACGACCACGTGCCTTTGAAGCCATCGATACAGATGCGGAGTTGATTTTGAACCATCTACTTGAACATGATGGTCAGATGCCGTATGGTGATAAGACAGCTCCCGAAACGATCGACGAAGTATTCGGTCTCAGTAAGGCAGCATTCAAACGAGCGCTCGGTCGCCTGTTGAAGGATAAAAAAATAGAAAAAAATGAAACGGGTATTCAGTTAACGAAATAATCGAACTGAATAAGCCTGCGTTTCGAATAGATAGTAAGGAATTCATCATTTTGGTGGTTGCGGCTGGTATTACCGGCGACCATTTACTGAATATACCCCATCACTAGTGGGGGCACGCGATGACGTTTCATCGCACGGTCCGGGCACTTCGCCTTTCCCTCGCCCTTATGGCAACGATTATGATGGTGACTTCCCTAAACATTATTATTATAAGAGAAACCACTCTATCTTTATGTGATAGATTCTGTTATAATAGGTAGTCGATTGTATTCGTTACGGTAGCGTCTGTTTAGTGGCAGACGCTTTTCATATGACAAAGGAGAGTATTTAGCATTGACAACATTTCGTGAATTAAATCTTAGTGAGGCACTTATCAAAGGTGTCCTAAAAATGGGCTTTGAAGAAGCAACACCAATCCAAGCAGAAACAATTCCTGTCGGACTCAGCGGCGTCGACTTAATCGGTCAAGCACAAACAGGTACAGGGAAAACAGCAGCATTCGGTATCCCAACAATCGAGCGTCTTGACGCAAAATCACGCCACATCCAAGCGTTGATTCTTGCTCCAACACGTGAACTTGCAATCCAGGTAGCGGAAGAATTGAACCGTATCGGTGACGTAAAACGTGTTCATGCCCTTCCTGTCTACGGTGGTCAGCAAATCGATCGCCAAATCCGTGCGCTTCGTAAAAATCCACAAATCGTCGTTGCAACACCAGGACGTTTGATGGACCACATGAACCGTAAGACGTTGAACCTTGATCACGTTCAAACGGTCATCCTTGATGAAGCAGATGAGATGTTGAACATGGGGTTCGTCGAAGATATCGAGAAAATCCTCGGTGCACTTCCTGAAACTCGTCAAACACTCTTGTTCTCAGCAACAATGCCACCACAAATTCGTAAAATTGCAGATCGTTTCATGACGACTCCGACACACATCAAAGTCAAAGCAAAAGAAATGACAGTTGAAAATATCGACCAGTCTTTCATCGAATTAAAAGAAAGCCAAAAATTCGACGTTCTTTGCCGTTTGATCGACACGGATTCTCCGGAACTCTCAATCATCTTCGGTCGTACGAAAAAACGTGTTGATGAGATGACTGAAGGCTTGATCCAACGTGGATACACGGCTGACGGTTTACACGGTGACTTAACACAAGCAAAACGTGACCAAGTCATCCGTCGTTTCAAAAAAGGAACGATCGATATCCTCGTCGCAACAGACGTTGCAGCACGTGGTCTTGACATTTCTGGTGTCACACACGTCTACAACTTCGACGTACCACAAGATCCAGAAAGCTACGTTCACCGGATCGGTCGTACGGGACGCGCTGGTAAAACAGGATCGGCTGTCACGTTCGTTACACCACGTGAATTCGGTCAAATCAAAACAATCGAACGTGTCACGAACAAAAAAATGTCACGTCGTCATGCGCCAACACTTGACGAAATCTTAGAAGGCAACTTGAAGCTCGCTGCACAAGAACTCATCAAACGCGTTGAAGCAAAAAATTCACAAGAATATACAACACTTGCACAAGAACTCTTAGAAGAGTACGAAGCAGTGGAACTTCTTTCAGCAGCACTTAAAGGATTGACGAAAGAGCCGGATGCAACACCAGTCCAAATCTCTTCAATCGAACCAATCCGCGTGAAACGTTTCGGTAGTAACGGTGGTGGCAACCGTCGTCCTTACGGAAACAAAGGTGGAAGTGGCAGCGGCAACCGCAGTGGCGGATACCGTGGAAACAGCCCACGTAGCGGTGGCGAACGTCGTGAAGGTGGTCGTTCATCTTCATCTTCTTCATCGGATCGTCGTGAAGGCGGTTATGCAGGACGTAGCAACCGTAGCGAAAGCGATCGTAACCGTGGTGGACGTAAACCACGTTTTGAAAAGTAAACGATTCGAACCGATTTGTCACAGACAAGTCGGTTCTTTTTTATGATTTTTCTAATCGGTCATGATAAAATGAGCCATGAACGATAGGGAGAGGGCTGAATCATTCGTGTATACCATTTATGTAGCAGCATCCGTCTGTCTCGTTGCACTGATCGTCGCGACGAAAAAGATTTGTGAGCGGACGACAAAAGGACATTTTCGTTATATTCCGTTAGCGACCTTATTATTTGGTGGCATTATTTTTCTTGTGCTCGCCATCGGTAAGGGAGGAGCCGTCGGAATTCAATATGGTGTTCTGAGTATCATCTATTTGACGGCGACATTTGGTGTGTACTTGTATATCGCCTTACGAAAAGATACGACGTTATCGTAAAACAGGGGCTCTCTCGTTACAGAGAGGCTCTTTTTTTGTTAAGATAGAACAAGAGTACAAGGGGGGAATAGAATGGATGCATTAGATGTCATCGTTCATCCCGAAGAGATAGAGGCGTGGTTTCAACCGATTGTAGGCGCTGCCCCTTTTAAGGTGGAAGGGTATGAAATCCAGTCCCATTTTCGTGGAGAACCGTTAAAACCATTTTTTCAGGAAGATGATGTTCCAATCGAGTATCAACTCGAAGTCATGGGGCATGTCGTCCGTCAAGCATTCCAAAAAGTACCCTCCGATGCACAAGCGTTTATCCTGATCCGTTGTCGCCCAGCTTGGCTGTTTGAAAACGGTGGGGAAGACTTCTTGCATGTCTTACGGACGGTCGATTCGTCGTTTCCAAAAGAACGAATGTATGTCACATTGACGGACGTTCAAGTTGATGACTTTGACCGTCTTGGTCGGATCGTCGCGTACTACCAGAACTCTGGACTGAAGGTAGCGCTAGACCGTGCGGAAGCAACGAGTCTCGAACGTGTCTTTTCGATGTCACCGGATATGTTGATCGTCGATCTATCCTCGATGATAGAGAAAAAAACCGTCTCAGCGACGTATCCGCATCTCTTACAAACGATGGAGCACTTGTGTGATCAGCTTGGAGCGCCACTTTTGTATAAGAATATCAGTCATTTAGGACAACTACGGTATGCGTGGCAACACGGAGGACGTTACTATATGGGGAATTTACTGGGAGAAGCATCACCTGAATGGGTCATGACTTGTCCAGGAATGGAGATTTTGATTCATGAAGTTCCGATGTTCTATAAATATGATCGGGAACAGATGAATCGATTGTTTCAACTGGAGCAAGACTGGACGGTTCGGTTTAACGAATACTGTCAATCATTGAAATCGGAACAGGATCTCGATGAATGGTTGATGATGCTTGCGCGGAAGATGGAACCAGAGTTCATTCGATTCTACATTACGGATGCGAATGGATTCCAGCAATCTTCGAACGTCAGTAAAAAGAGTGGAGAATGGAAACTGTATGCTTTCTACAAAGGGTACAATTGGAGTTTCCGTCCGTACTTCATTCGGACGACTGTTGCGATGGAGCGACGACACAGTGGTTATTTATCGGAACGATATGTCGACTTCAGTTCGAGTGAACAGACACGGACATTTAGTATGCCGCTCAGTAATGGCATGTTCTTATTTGCGGATATATCCGCAGATTATCTATATCAAGAACGATTGAGTGAATGAGGAGGAAATGAAAGTGTTAGATTATGATTATGAAGCATTACGAGAAATTGGAAGAATCGTCGCTATGGCGCGCGATGAGATGGCGGACGCTGTCAAACCAGGAATCACGACAAAAGAACTCGACGAAATCGGTGCACGTATCCTGAAAGAACAGGGAGCCGAGTCTGCTCCGATCGTCATGTATGATTTCCCAGGAGCGACATGCATCAGTGTCAATGACATCGCGGCACACGGTATTCCTGGTAAATACGTTATTCAAGAGGGGGATATCGTCAACGTTGATGTCTCAGCTGTGAAAAATGGCTATTACTCGGATACAGGAAAGACGGTCATTGCGGGAGAAGCAAAACGTCCGGAAGATGTCCGACTCGTTGAAGTATCGTTGACGGCGCTTGAAAAAGGACTTGAGAAAGTCAAAGCAGGAACAAAGGTCAACCAGATCGGAAAAGCGATTTATGCTGAAACGCGTAAGAGCGGTTTTACCGTCATCCGTAACTTAGCGGGACACGGTCTTGGGAAGACACTTCATGGTGAGCCGGAATCCATCTCGAACTACTTCAACCGTGAAGAGAACGATTTGTTGAAGGAAGGACAAGTCATTGCTGTCGAGACGTTCATTTCAACAGGAGACGAGTTCTGTATCGAAGATGAGCGGGATGGTTGGACGTTGTACACGCCGAACCGGAGTCTCGTTTCACAATTTGAGCATACTGTCGTCGTCTTAAAAGACGGGTATGAGATTTTGACGAAGGTTGAAGGAAAAGAATCTTTCTAAGAGAAACTCTTAGTAAAATACGAGAAGAGGCAATGGACATCGATCCATTGCCTCTTCTTTGTCGTCGGAGTTCAAGTAAGTCATAAAAAAATCCGGGACGTTGCTAGTTTAGTTAACTGTGTTTCGGATACAGCCGAGGCTGTATAGCGAATGTGTCCTTGTTCAACGTAATACGGGGTCTCGAGCAAATCTTCTTCAAAATAATCAGCAGTACTTGCCATGTCGATCGGATAAGCGAGACCGGGAAGTGTCGCGAAGGCAAGTGTTTGGCGACGTCCGATGCCACTCTCGAACATGCCGCCGAGCCAGTACGGGGCTTTCGTTCGAAGCAATAAAGCATTCGTTAATCCACCGACGCGTGCAGGCTTGATGTTCAAAATCTGACCGGCACGTGTCATCTTCATCAAATCGGCATCTGCTGGAGCGACGATGGATTCATCAAGACAAATCGGTGTCTTCAGAAGTGCAGCAAGACGTTGATATCCAGACCAATCAGATGTTGCGAGTGGTTGTTCCATCATAACGAGACCGAATGAATCCCAATGTTGTAATAGAGGGAAATCCGTTTCAGTGAAACTACCGTTTGCATCAAACATTAAAGGCGCATCAGGAAAAGCTGACCGTACTTGTTCGAGCACTGCTGTGTCTGTCGGAGCAAGCTTCAGCTTGATCCGTCCATATCCGGAGGCAATAGCTTGACCGACTGCCTCGATTGTTTGTTCTGCTGATGCTCGTCCGAGTGCTTTCCCACAAGGGACGAGGCACGACTCGTCACCTCCGAGATAGGTAGCAAGCGATTGTCCGGATGCTGCTGCAAATAATTCATAGATGGCCCCTTCAAACATCGCCTTTGCCATCGGATTGCCTTGCACGATGCGGAAGCGATCTTTGACGTCAGCAGGACGATGGAGTGGTGGTTCAAGTAACCGATAAAGCAGCGGAGCGATCCCTTGGAGGGAGTGTTGTGTTTCGGACGTATACCACGGTGTATCAAACGCAACACCTTCTCCGTAACCGATTCGTCCTTCTGAATCGGTTACGCGTAGAATCGTCGTGCGGCGAACCGTCAACGTTGAGAGGGCGGTTTGCATCGGACGACGAAAGACGAGTGGAACATCGAACAATTCGGCGGAACGTAACGTGATACTCATAACGACTCTTTCAGTTGCTTACGAAGCAACTTACCGTTCGCATTGCGTGGCAACACGCTATGATAAATGTAATCAACTGGACATTTATATTTCGCGAGTAATTGGCTGATCTCTGTTCGGATGGTTGTTTCGTCAAGATTACTGACGATGAAGGCAACCGGAACCTGCCCCCATGTTGCGTCAAAACGTCCGACGACACCCGCTTCTTGAATACCATTGATCGATAAAAGCGCTGATTCGACCTCAGCTGGATAGATATTCTCACCACCAGAGATGATAAGATCACTTCGGCGATCGAGCACATAAAGATAGCCATCTGCGTCGAGACGACCTAGATCACCGGTCTTAAAAAAACCATCTGCGGTAAAGGCGTTTACCGTTTTCTCCTCGTCATGAAAATAACCTTTCATGATTGTCGGTCCTTTGACTTCGATTTCTTGATGACGCGTGATGCGAATTTGTGTCGGATGAATCGCTTGTCCAGCCGATCCGAGCTTTCGTAAAGCATCCTCAGGCAAGAGAGTTGCGATTTGGGAAGCTGTTTCTGTCATACCATATGTCTGCATGACAGGGATATTTCGATCAAGAGCTCGCGTCAGAATCGGTAAAGGGACGGGTCCACCTCCGGTTAATACGACGCGGAGCGAATGCCGACGAAGTCCAGCTTCGAGCAGTCGGTCGAGCATGACAGAAACGAGTGAGACATGTGTGATTCGTTCCGTCGTGATCCAGTGCAAGGCACGTTCTGGTGAAAAATGTGGCTCAAGAACGATTGGTACGCCGTAGATGACTGCCCGGTAGACGACAGCTAACCCACTCATATGGAACAGTGGTGTGACGATCAAAAAACGATCTTCCGGAAGTGATCCAATGTGACGCGCAGCATTCGTAGCACTCGAGAAATGATTCAACATCGTTTGTTCGACAGCTTTCGGATGTCCGGTCGTACCACTCGTAAAGAGCATGGATTGGATATATTGCTTGGGCATATGGCGTATTAACAGGTCAGGGGCTTCTTTTTCATAGGAAAAAGAGCGACACGGAATCGCTGTATCGAGTGCCCGGTCCGTCACGACGAGTCGTACATCTGCCTGTTTGAATTGACGTAATACTTCCGTTTGCGTCAAACGCGTATTGATCGGGACGACGGTCAATTCGAGTAATTGAGCTGCGTGAAGTGCGACGATGTAACGTGCACTCGATGGACCGTAAAGGGCGATCCGGTCTCCACGTGACACGATTGTCGCCCAAGTACTTGCTAAGCGGTGGGCATGTGTATAGAGTTCGGACCACGACCAGCGCTCTGTCTCCGTAATGAGCGCCATATCATTCGGCTGTTCTTTTGCCCGTGTATAAATCCAAGGATACAAAATAGTCACTTCCTTTGTGATGAATATACGAAAAAGGTTCAACGTCATAAGACGATTGAACCTTCTTTTCATTATGGGAAACGCGGGAACTGTCCGAAGTCAGGATTGCGTTTTTCTTTGAACGCATCGCGTCCTTCTTTTGCTTCGTCTGTTGTGTAGTACAACAATGTCGCATCTCCTGCAAGTTGCTGGATACCTGCAAGACCGTCTGAATCGGCATTGAATGCCGCTTTGAGGAAACGAAGAGCAGTTGGTGAATGTTGAAGAATTTCAGCACACCATTGAATCGTTTCTTGTTCGAGATCTGCAAGTGGAACGACCGTGTTGACGAGTCCCATATCGAGTGCTTGTTGCGCATCATATTGACGGCAGAGGTACCAGATTTCGCGCGCTTTCTTGTGTCCAACAACGCGTGCAAGGTAACCAGAACCATAACCAGCATCGAATGAGCCGACTTTAGGACCTGTTTGTCCGAAGCGGGCGTTGTCTGCAGCGATTGTCAAGTCACACACGAGGTGAAGGACGTGTCCGCCACCGATTGCATAGCCTGCGACCATTGCGATGACTGGTTTCGGGATGACACGAATCAAACGTTGAAGATCAAGGACGTTCAAGCGTGGAATTTCGTCTTCACCGACATATCCACCATGTCCGCGTACCTTTTGGTCTCCGCCAGAACAGAATGCGAGATCACCTTCACCTGTTAAGATGATGACGCCGACGTTTTGATCGTCACGTGCACGTGAAAATGCGTCAATGAGTTCGTGGACCGTGTGTGGTCGGAACGCGTTGCGAACTTCTGGACGGTTGATCGTGATTTTCGCGATACCGTTCCATTGTTCATATTTGATGTCTTCATAGCTACGGGCTGATACCCATTCCGGAGCGTATTTCATGTGAATTCCCCCAATATGTTAGTGATGAATAAGTAGATTCTTTACCATTGTAACAAACTTTTGCGGTTGGTCGATATGTGGGGCGTGCGAAGCATGCGAAATCACGTGAATTTTTTCAAATGATGCAGCCTGCAAAGCAATCGTTCGGAATTTTTCATCCTCTTCCCCGACAATCCAATCAATCTCTTGTGGAAGGCGTGACCAAAGTGAAGGCATGCTTCCTGTACCCTGCGAACGAAGCGAGGCACTTAGCCCTTCAACGGTTTGTGATAGACGTTCCTGACGCAGAAGCTGACGTTGAGGTTCAGGGAGAAGGGCTTGCGATTTAAACAGTCCAAGTGTCTCCCAGTAATTAATGAACGTCTCAAGTCCGTCTTTTTCAAGTCGATCAGCTAATATTCGATCGGATGCACGACGTGCTTTTCGATCCGTTGCCGTTTTAATGCCTGGTGTCGTGCTGACAGCGATCGTTCGAGCAACTCGCTCCGAGACGACACTCAGCATTAAAGCAATTCGTCCACCCATCGAATAACCGAGGACGACCCATTGCTCAGATCGAGTAGAGAGTAGCGTCTCGAGATCCTTGACCTGTTGCGTCAAACGCATCCGTTGATCGGGCGCTGGTACCGTCTTTCCATGTCCCATCAAATCAAGACGATAGACAGTGAAGTGAGGAGATAAATGCTCACTTAGCATGTCCCACGTTGAGAGGGATCCTGTAAAACCATGGAGCAACAGGAGTGGAGGACCAGATCCTTCGATTTTCACGTGATAGGGATGACCGCGTAAAATCATCGGAACACCTCGTCTAACGCTTGATTCGTCACGTCCCAAATCGAACGATGCATCTGTACGTTTTCGATTCGTGTCGTCTTGACTTCGAGAATCCGAGTGACGTTTGTCTCTTCCGCAAGTGATTGACGTAACGCAGCAATCGAATCGATCGCCTGATAGGTCACGCCATACCCAGAAGCGAGGGAAGCGAAGTCAAGATGTTGTGGTGTACCAAATAGTGGCTCGAACACTTCTTGCTCGAGTTGTTGTTGTGGTAAAAAGCTAAAGATACCACCACCCGCATTGTTGACGAGGATAATCGTTAACGGAAGCGTGCGCGCTGTCATTAGCCCGTTGATATCATGAATGAATGCCAAGTCACCAACGAGTAAATAGCGGTGTTTGGCATCAAACGTTGCTCCAAGAGCACTCGAAAGAATACCATCAATTCCATTTGCGCCACGGTTCGCGAGCAGACGAAGGGGTGTGCCTGTCGGCAGGAACGTATCAACGTCTCGAATCGGCATACTGTTTGAAACGAAGAGACTTCCTTCCTGTAATGTCGTCAAGGCGCGAACGACATTATATTCCGTCATCTCTTCTTGATTAATCGTCGTAAAGGCATTCGCGACGAGTCGCTCCGCCTGTTGTAATAGTGCGAGATACGTAGGATCATGCAAAATGAGTTCCTGATGCTCGAGTTGTCGCGCGTGACCAATCACGAAATCCGAATGGAGTTGCGGGTCACGCCAGTTACCTGGATGACCGACGACCGTCGTCGAGATGTCCCGAGACCAGAGCAGATAAGGTTTTGACGTTGGCATGGCACCAAAACGAATGATGCGATCCGGTCGAACGTGCTGAGCAGTAGCAGGATGTTTTAGCCATGTATCGTAATAGGCAAAAACATGATCTTCCTGCGATTGCCGCCCTTGACTAAGTGGATCTGCTAAGACTGGAATACCCGCTTTTTTCGCATATGAAATGACAACCTGACTGTCCGTCGCAGTGAGTTGAGGTCCAAGCACAAAAAGAAGACGCTCTTCTTGAAGCGCAACCGTTAAGGCGTTATTTACTTCCGATGTCGGGGCAGATAATTCGCCGACAGGACATCCTGTTCGTAAGAGATCGAGTTCCGGGACAAGTGGTTCTCGTAACGGGACGTTGATTTGAACCGGTCCTGCTGGTTCCGTCAGCGAGAGTAAGGCTGCCCGTTGTGCGACATGAGCAACGTAAGGAAGACTCGCTTCCTCCGCTAAAGGTAGATCAAACGCATGTCGGACTTGTTTTCCGTACAATCCGACTTGATCAATCGCTTGTGGGGCACCGACATTACGTAACTCATGTGGGCGATCGGCCGTCAAGACGATTAGTGGAAGTTCGAAAATATTGGCTTCGGTCACTGCCGAATAATAGTTCGTCGCAGCGGTACCGCTTGTACAAATTAAGGCAACAGGACGAACGTGATCTTCCGTCCGCGTCAAACCTAATGCAAAAAAACTAGCCGACCGTTCGTCAACAAGGACGTGGGTACGGCTAGACGGATGCAGAAATGCAGCAATAGCCAGTGGTGTCGACCGAGAACCGGGACTGATGACGAAGTCCCGGACACCAGAAGCGACGAGCGTATCGATTAACGTATGCATCCACTTAGTCAACATAAATATCATCCTTTTCAATCGAACCGACATGTGACAGTGCTTGTAACATCGGTGATAGTTTAGTTTCCGTCTCTGCCAGCTCACTATCGAGATGAGAGCCTTCGACAAGACCACAACCAGCATAAAGAATGACCGCCCGTTCCGTAAACAGTCCGGAGCGGATGGCAACGATGAATTCCCCATCATCCTGTCCATTCATCCAACCGACGGGTGAACCGTACCAACCCCGTTCGAACGTCTCGATTTCTTGGATGGCATCGACCGCCAACTGTTTGGGTTCACCACCAAGCGCAGGTGTGGGGTGCAGTTTTTCAATCAATTGAAACAATGTCACGTCTGCTTTTAGACGTGCTGTGATTGGAGTATAAAGATGTTGGATATGGCGATTCTTCAAGAGAATCGGTGTGTCCGGACAATCCAGTTCCTCCGAAAATACAGATAACGTCCGTTCTATCGAATCTGCAACGATACCGTGCTCCATCCGATTCTTTTGGTCTTGTAAGAGTGATTGACCAAGTGCTTCGTCCATCTCATCGGTCTCGTGACGTGGTGCGGAACCAGCAACTGCTGCCGTCTCAAGGCGACGCCCACGTTTTTGAACGAGTCGTTCCGGTGTGGCGCCGATGAAGGCTTCTTCTGGATTCGGTTGGAAACAGAAGACGTAACTACCAGGCTGTGTGTCTTCTAGTTCAGCAACGACAGCTGCCACGTCGAGCGGGCGATCCAGTTCATAAACGACCTCCCGTGCAAGGACGATTTTTTCAAGTGTTGTCTCCAAGTAATGCATCGCTTGTTGGAACGACGCTTCAAACGCCTCATTTCCATCCCGCGATAGCCGTAGACGCGTGACGCCTGACAAAGTCGATGCTTGCGGTTGATTGACTTTGGCGAAATCGAGTGCGAGTTGATTTAAGATTGAATCGACTTGATCCATCGGTTCGACACGAGCAAAAATCGTCACGCGTGTCTGTCCGTCTTGCTCTAAAAATAAAAACTTCGGAATCGTCATCGAGGCATCACCGAATGAAGACCAGCGATAGTCTGGTTGTTTGAGTTCAGCGAAAGAAAAACCACTGAACGCAAACAAATCATGACCGACGTGATCGCGATTTAAGTTTGCCCATTGTGATTGAATTCGTAAAAAACGATCCGTTCCTGAAGCCTGAAGTTGTTGTACGATGCCAAACCCGATGGCCCGCATCGAGCGATCAGGTGTCGCGAAATAAAATCGTTCCTCGATACCCTGTTCGAGGGAACGCATGTCAGTTGCTTCGATTTCCCATGAATACGAAGCGAGTATAGGTCGTTGTGAGGCGTTTGCCTGACTGACGGCCTGTTCGATACACTGTTTTAGCTCTTGTTGAGCGTAAGCCATACCGCTCATTGCCCCCTAGTCTGTAGATACTGTGATATGTTTCACTTAATCTAAGTGTAAACTTTTTACGGACAAAAAAGAAGGAATAAGCTATCTGGGATTGAACATTGACAGCAAAAAACGAAACCCGATACACTTAGACAGGAAAGGGGTTATTATATGAATAAATCAATCGCTGTCTATTGGCGAATGACACGACCACATACCTTAACAGCAAGTTTTGTTCCGGTCGTCGTCGGTACGGCAGTTGTCGCACCACGTGTGGAGTCGATACGCTTGGATTTGTTCGTGGCGATGTTGATCGCATCGATGCTGATTCAAATCGCAACGAATCTGTTCAATGAATACTACGATTACAAACGTGGTTTAGATACGGAGGAGTCGGTCGGAATTGGTGGATCGATCGTTCGTGACGGGTTCAAGCCGGGTACGATTCTAGCGTTCGCGCTTATATTGTACGGGATCTCGGCATTACTCGGTGTGTATCTGTGTATCGAGACATCGTGGTGGTTGCTTGTCGTAGGACTCATTTCGATGTTCGTCGGATATATCTACACGGGTGGACCGCTCCCGATTGCCTATACGCCGTTCGGGGAAGTCGTTGCCGGCTTTTTTATGGGGTATATCATCATCGCAATCTCTGCGTACTTGCAAATCGGTTACGTTCCGACAGAAGCCGTTGCGATTTCTATACCAGTCGCCATTTTAATTGGTTCGATCCTACTTGCGAATAATATTCGTGATTTGGATAATGATAAGGTCAACGGGCGAAAAACGATTGCGTGTCTCGTTGGACATCGCCGTGCTGTATATGTCTTAGTTGGATTTTTTGCAGCCGCTGTCCTCTCTCTTATCATTGCTGTACTCGCATTCGAGGTCTCGTGGTTTGCGCTACTTGCATTGTTAAGTATTCCACTGATGATCAAAGCGGTGCGTCTCTTCTGGGAAGACCTACCACCAGAAAAACTGATGCCTGGAATGGCACAGACTGGTAAGGTGAACACGATTTTTGGTCTTTTACTCGCAATCAGTCTTGTCATTGCAAATATCTGATGTTAAGTCAAAGCAGCAGGCGATTCGCTTGCTGCTTTTTTCGTATGAAGAGAGAGAACAGTTATAAAAAAAGTACTTCGGTTGTCACTGATTTAAAATTTTACTATAATTGAAGCAATGTGCCTGAAAGACCAATTCAAGGTCGGAAATCAGGAAATATGGTTAGAGGTGGAACTAGAATGAATAAAATCGCGGTAATCGGAAAAGTATTCGTCGACATAAAAGGAACTTCGTTCGCTCCCTTGCACAAGGATGCGAAAAACGTAGGAGACATCACGTTTTCGAATGGAGGAACAGGACGCAACGTAGCACAAAACCTAGCCGTCCTCGGGAATGAAGTTCGCTTTATCTCGACGGTTACGAATGACCAGATTGGCGTAGGAGTGCTCGATGAGCTGAAATCTTACGGTGCGAATGTGGATCATGTCGAAATGTTAGAAGATCATGGAATGGGTATGTGGCTAGCTGTTATGGACAACGAAGGTGACTTGCAAACATCGATCTCAAAACAACCGGATGCCAAGTTGCTCGAAGAAGCGATTTTACGTCAATCGATCTATGCACTTGATGGAGTCGATGCCGTAGCGATCGATCTTGATTTGTCTGTTACTGTGCTCGAACGTTTGATTCATTTATGCCGCAAAATGGAGTTACCATTGTTTGGTGTTTGTGGTCACTTGAGCGTCATTGAACGAAATCGTCATCTGCTACAAGGATTCACTGGATTTATTTGTAGTCGAGAAGAAGCAGAAATTCTGTCTGATCTATCGATCGTGACAGTGGAAGATGCGATTCATGTAGCAAACGAATTAGCGAAAAAAGGAGCGCCATTCACGGTCGTGACAATGAGCGAACTCGGTGCGGTCTATGTCGATCGTCGTACGGCGACATCCGGTCACGTCGGAACGAAAAAAGTAAAGGTCGTCGATTCGACTGGAGCAGGCGATTCTTTCTTCTCCGCTGTCTTGTCTGAACTGACACAAGAAAAAACTGCAGAAGAAGCATTGAAGCTTGGCATGAAAGTCGCAGCAGAAGTCATCGCTTCGACAGAGAACGGGCTCGTTCCTGAAATGCTGGATGCTATTCAATAAGTAGAATTTGAAAAGGGGGTGGCGTCATGCCGATTCAACGAAGTGCGATCATTTTACGAAACGAACAGGATGAAATTGCGTTAATTCGTCGGGATAAACCGAACGAAACGTATTATGTCTTTCCAGGCGGTGGAAAAGATGACGGAGAATCGCTAGAAGAGACAGCGATTCGCGAAGCACATGAAGAACTTGGTGTCGACGTGGAGTTGACCGGTATAGCTGCTATCGTCCGATTTAATGGATTCGATAACCCTTATTTTTGGGCAAAAACAATAGGTGGTCGTTTTGGGACGGGAACAGGTGAAGAATTCGAAGAGGAAGGATCGGGTTATACGCCAGTTTGGATCAAACGTTCAGAGTTACCTTCGTTGCCGATTCGTCCGCCGTCACTCGCCAAACAGTTGGCAGAAATGACAGAACCGTTCTATGAATTAATTCTTTCTGAGAACGAATGAGGTTTTAGTTGAAATAAAATGGGAAAAGTATATTAAAACAATGAGGTGGTCTTTGACTGCCTCTTTTTCATGAAGGAGAGATGACGATGGCGCATTCACGCGATCCAAAAGGGCTTGCCCTTAACTTAAAGCAGCGAATGTCCGATCATAACATCACGGATTATGCAGGGACGCTCGCTTATTACTGGTTTTTATCCATTTTCCCAGGTATCATTTTCGTCATTTCCGTCTTATCTTTCTTTGATATTGATCGGCAGACGCTCGAGTCGCAAATTCGAGATCTAGCGCCAGGCGGAGCCGTCAACACGTTTACGGATACGATTTTCCAAGCCATTAAGGAACCACAAGGTGGTCTGTTATCAATCGGTGCGATTCTTGCCGTCTGGTCGGCTTCAAAAGGGGTCGATCGTTTGATTACGACGGCGAACCATGCGTATGGCGACTTCTCACCCCGTGGTTTTGTCGCAGCACGAGGAATCGCCTTATTACTCACGATCGTACTTGGAATCGGGATGTTGTTGCTGATCGTCTTGAATGTCCTCGGTGGTCCGATTATTACTTACCTTGCGAATTTCGTCCTCCCGATCGATATGGGACAAAAAATCTTACTGACCGTCTTACGGTACGTCGTGTCGACGATTCTATTGATTGGTATTTTGTCAATTTTCTACCGCGTTGCACCAAAGCGTCCGATTACGTTTAAAGAAGCGATCCCAGGAGCTGTTTTCGGTGTCATCGTCTGGCAATTGTTATCGGTTGGATTTGGTTTCTACGTCTCGAACTTCTCCAATTACAATCAAACGTATGGTTCGCTCGGTAGTGTCGTCATCTTGTTGCTATGGCTCTATTTCACAGGTTTGATCATTTTACTCGGTTCTGAATTGAACGCCTCGTGGGAACGGTTCATGAAAAAAGCAGATCCGAAAAAGATGGAAGAGAAACGCTTGAAGGAACAAGCAGAACTCGATTCGATTCCAACGAATACATTCGGATGAAGGTACAAAAAAGCCTGACTGCCATGTGGCGGTCAGGCTTTTTTGATGATTAAGCAGCTAATTGCTTTTCAGAAGGACGTGGTGTAAGACGTGGTAAAGCGTCCTGTTGGAGAAGACGTAAACCATTCAAGATGACAAGAATCGTCGATCCTTCGTGTCCGACGACAGCGAACGGCATGATCAAGAACTGTGACAAGTTAGATGCGATCAATAGAAGAATGACACCGATCGCCAGCATGATGTTTTGTTTGACGATTCGGTTCATCTTCCGTGCTTTATGCACAGCATAGGCAAGGCGACCTAAATCATTTTTCATCAAGACGACGTCAGCCGTTTCAAGCGCAGCGTCTGTTCCTTCGCCCATGGCGATTCCGACATGCGCCAGTGCAAGTGCTGGAGCATCGTTAATGCCGTCACCGACCATCGCAACGGTCCGACCTTCTGTTTGATATTGCTTGATATACCGGACTTTATCCTCCGGTAGACATTCAGCGACGAAATCCGTTAATCCTGCTTCGCGCGAAATAGCAGCTGCCGTCACCGGATTATCACCTGTCAACATGATTGTTGCGATTCCGAGATCATTTAAAGCAGCAATCGCTGTTTTGGCTTCAGGACGAATCGTGTCACGTAGCGCATAAAGTGCTACGATTTGCGATCCATTACTGACATAAACGATTGTATGTCCCTGTTCTTTAAGCGATTGTTCAATCGCGACGAATGGATCGTCTAAACCATCGTGGAATGCCCGTTTACCAATGCGATACGTGACACTATCGACGGTTGCCTCAATTCCGTATCCTGTTACATCTTTGAACATTGACGGCTCACGAACATCGGCTTTTAAGTGGTCAACGATCGCTTGTGCGAGCGGATGATTCGACTGTGCTTCAATAGAAGCGACGGCTTGTTGAACAGCTTGAACATCCAAGCCTTCGGCGTAACGACTTTCTGTAACGACTGGTTTACCTGTCGTCAGCGTACCCGTTTTGTCGAAGACGATCGTGTCGACTTGTCCGAGTGTTTCAATGTGTGCGCCTCCTTTAAAAAGAACACCATTTTTCGCAGATGCGGCAATTGCAGACAAGGCAGCAGGTGTAATCGACGCCACAAGCGCACAAGGGGAGGCGACGACGAGTAAAATCATCGCGCGGTAAATACTTGTCTCGAACGTCCAACCGACGATGTAATGAGGAAGGACCATCATGAGTGCGACGACAAGCAATACGATTTTGACATAACGGCTTTCAAACCGTTCGATAAACTGAGCAGATGGGGATTGCTCGCTTTGTGCATTTTGAACCATATGAATGATTTTTTGGAACAATGATTCATCTGCAGCTTTCGTCATCTCAATCGTTAAGACACCGTTCATGTTGACAGTCGAATTATAGACAGTATCACCGGTCTGTTTTTCAACGGGGATTGATTCGCCAGTAATCGACGCTTCTTCAATCGCCGCTTGACCACGAATGATGACACCATCAACCGGAATTCGTTCACCCGGACGAACATAGACGAGGTTACCGATCGCTAATTGTTCGATTCCAACGACTTCGAGTTGTCCGTTTGCGTTCAGGCGTGTTGCTTCTTCTGGCTGTAAAGACATCAAACTTTGTAGAGCGCGTTCGTTTTTATTCATCGTATATGTTTCAAGGGCACCGGATAATGCGAAGATGAAGATAAGAATTGCACCTTCCATCCAGTATCCGATAGCAGCAGCACCGATCGCTGCTAAAATCATCAGCAGTTCAACATTCAACGTCTTTTCTTGATACGTCTCCGTCAAGCCTTCCTTTGCTTTCGCATATCCTCCGATCACATATGCAGATAAGTACAATGTGACATAAACGGCAGACGCCGCATTGAATTTTTCAAGTCCGTAAGCAACTAAAATCAATATTCCGCTAAACAATGCTAGAATCAATTCGTGATGCTCATCCCAAGCATGACGGAATACGGAACGCTGTTGAACATCGGTAGTAGTGGAAGTCGTCATATTAAAACTCCTTTCAAAATGTAAATGAGAAATGAAATCATTATAGAAAGAGAATGAGAATGTGATATATCAATGCGTTTAACTGATTGATAATGAGTTTCATTGTCTCTAGATTATAATTATTATTATCTGTAGGATTACTATACCATGCTTCAGTGAAAAGGAACAGGAAAGGAACCAGAAAGATGCAAAAAATTTTAACCCATCGGATTGGACTCGTCGTCTTTGCGTTACTGACGACTTTTTTGTGGGGAAGTGCGTTTCCCTTCATTAAGAAAAGTTATGAATTATTACAAATCACGTCTTCCGAATACGGAGAGCAACTACTGTTTGCGAGCTATCGTTTCTTTTTAGCAGGTGTGTTGTTACTTGTCGTCAGTGTCTTCGTCTTCAAACAGACAATTACGCTAAAGGAGCGGACCTATGCCTATAGCCGACTCGGCTTCTTTTTGACCTTCTTGCAGTACGTCTTCTTTTATATCGGTTTATCTTTATCAACCGGCGTACAAGGATCAATCATTGCCGGATCGACTTCGTTCTTTCAGATGTTATTGGCTCATTTCCGGTACGAGGACGATCGACTGAATCGATTTAAAGGACTCGCCTTGTTCCTTGGATTTACAGGCGTCATCTTGGCGAACTGGCCGCAAGGTGGACAAGGTGTCTCGTTTGGAGTAGGGGAAGGATTGTTGATTGCGGCAATGGTTTCCGGAGCATTCGGTAATTTGATCGCAAAAGAATACTCGGCACGTTATCCGGTTGCGCCGATGACAGGATGGGCGATGGTCATTGGGTCAATCGGTCTCTTCATTGCGGGTGTCATACTTGATGGTCACGTCGCGCCGTTCAGCTTTTCAACGACTAGTGCTTGGATGCTCGTGTATCTCGCCTTTTTATCGGCGACTGGATTTACACTATGGAATTTACTGATGAAATATAATCCTGTCAGTAAGGTGTCGTTATTTATGTTCTTCGTACCGATCTATGGAGTCAGTTTATCTGCCTTGATTCTTGGCGAGGCGATTCCGCCGCAAGCGTTGTTAGGTCTCTTGTTCGTTGTGGGTGGTATTTTAGTTTCCACGTACTTGCCTGTCTGGTTTCAAAAGCGAGGTTGACGAAGATTCAGAATCGTGCAAAAATAGTTTCAATTAAAGTAACTCCCAATCGTTCGTTGCTCAAGCCGACCCGTTCGGCTTTTTTCTGTACGGTCATCTAAAGACCGATTCGGCCTTGTCTGAAAGGCTAGTGCGACTATTAAACGAAAGGAGATGAAAACGGATGGAACGGAATGAGATCGTTCGAAAGATCATTGCCACTCGTCGTCCACGTGATGAGTTTGCCCGGTTCGTCGTGACGTGCGTCAGTCAGCAATTGAAGGAAACCCATGGAGATGTGGATGTAGAGATCATTGAGGCGGAGAGAGGTTACGATTCAGTGTGGTCAATCAACGGTCGAGAGGTCGTCGTATTGCTCGAGACAGAAGAGTTAAAGCGCGCAAAGGAACAACCGTATGCAATCGACGATAAGCTCTGGCGGAGTTTTCGGCAAGAAGGAATCGTGAAATAAAAAAAGGATCTTGCGCATCAGTGGCGCAAGATCCTTTTTTAGATTCGAGGTGTCTCGTGACGTTTTGCATATCGTAAGAGAAAGGCAAGTGTCGCAAGGACAAGAACGAATAAACTAAAATATAGCGTAGCTGGAAGCTGCACGAACAGACTGCCGGCAATCGGTCCGAGAATCGAACCGAGACTAAAGGCGATTCCGGCAAGTAAATTACCGGTTGGTAGGAGATGACGTGGTAATTGTTCCGTCATATAGGCGACGCCAAGCGAATACGTTGAGCCGAGAGCCATCCCACTAATTGCAAAGATTGCGAACAGCCAACCATATTGCTCGAAGGCGAAGCAGGCAATGAGAAAAGCAACGGATCCAATCGAGAGTACCGTCACTAACGTCCGACGTTTCCCGAAGTGATCTGCGAGCCGTCCAAGTGGTAGTTGCATAATCAATGAGCTAACGACAAACGTCGTGATCAAAGTACTTGTTTCTGATAACCCATACCCATTACGCGTCGCAAACACAGGGAAACTGGCATTCAGTGTGGCTTCAAGAAAACCGTATGTAAAGCCAGGTAGTAGCGTGAACCAAGCAGTCGCTAAGACAAGTCGATAGCGGGAGGCAGCGCTTTGTAATTCCTCCGGCATGACGGTCGATGGCTTTTCATTCGGCATACGTGATAACAAAATCAGAACGATGACAGTCAAAGTTCCTGTTAACACGAAAGGCAACCAGTCAATGATATCAACGAGTGGCGCAGCAAGAGGTCCGAGGGCAAAACCAAGACCAAATGCCATACCGTACAATGACATCGTTCTTCCCAATCGTTCGTTCGGTGTAATGGACGTGACCCAAACTTGTGATCCGTAGTGTAACGTTTGATCACCGAATCCAACGAGAAAGCGTAGAATCATCCAAGCAATGATGCTCGGAAGGAGCGGGAATAAAAATACAGCGACAGCAACTAGAGCAAGACCGAATGAAATGACTGGAATATAGCCGCGTCGTCGCAGTGGTCCTTCCATTAAAGGAGCAGCGACGATGACACCAATATAAAGAACGGCAGCGCTAAGACCGTTAATGAAGGCTGGTGTTCCTTGACGTTCAAGTAAAATGGATAACAGTGGAATCAACAGACCTTGCGTGAATCCGGAAATGAAGACAATCGATAAGATAAGTGCAAAACGACGTGACACAAGTAACGACGACCTTTCTTTTTCTTTTTAGCATAACACGCCCCGGACTCTGAAAAGGGAGACCGGGGCGTGCTTCATTTATTTTCTTGTTCGAACCGTGTTGGACGCGGCATATGCAGAAGATGTTCGTCCCAGTCCGTTTGATCGAATACTTCATCATGTTCGATGCTATGTGAAGCGCGAATACCAACCATCATGACGAACAAGACCATGCTGAACGTACCGATGATTGCAACAATACCTACGAGCCATTCCATCCCGGTCACCCCTTTTAGAAAAACAGATTGTGTCTACTTTGTGACATTTTTCCCGGGAAAGAATTGTTCAAAACCTCTTTTTTAGATTTAAAGCCGACTCGATTGTTTTGTGAAATCAATCTGAGGGTAATATGCATTCTTCACAAGGGCGTTTGGTCCGAGGCATTGCACTGCAGGACAGTGACACGACAAGCTTTTATTCAGTTCCGTTTCTTGCCACTCGGCATACGCATCATTGAAGGATGTCTCATGAATCGTACCGAGCGAAGCAAGTTCATCACCGAAATCCGTTACGATGATCTCGCCATCAAAGATGTTGACGTTGAGCCGAGAGCGACCATCAGGGTCATTGCGGACAGATACGTTTTTCTCTTGACGCAATCGTCGATGAAGTTCTAAATCCGCCTCTTCCATCGAGCAAGCATAGAAGGGGAGTGTTCCAAATAACATCCAGACGTTCGGATCCCGAACATCGAGCAAACGATGAATCCCATCGCGGATTTCGGGCAAGCTAGCCGCTTCGATCATCGACGCGAAGTCAGCGGGGTACATCGGATGCACTTCGTGACGAACACAGCCCATATCGACGATTTCCTTATGAATCGCTTCAAGATGTGGTAAGGTCCGTTTATTGATCATCGTCTCAGCAGAAACGATGACACCTCGTGCATTCAGGATACGGGCATTCTCTTTCATCGTCTCAAATAGCTTCGTCCGTGCTTCGCGTGACGGTTTTCGTTCCATCATCGCAAAGCCACCATCGATGAAATCATCGGCTGTTCCCCAGTTATGTGAGATGTGCAAGACATCTAAATAAGGAATGATTAATTCATAGCGAGATAACGGAAGTGTTAAATTTGAGTTGATTTGGGTTTTAGCGCCACGTTCGTGGGCATACTTAAGTAAAGGGACCACATATTCCTTGACGGACTTCATTGAGAGCATCGGTTCTCCACCTGTGATGGAAAACGCACGCAGATGTTCGATTTCATCCAGGCGTTGAATGAGTAGTTCGACTGGAATTTCAGGTGATTCGCTACTGGATAACATGTAACCGACGGCGCAATGTTCGCAGCGCATGTTACACAGTTTTGTTGTCGTGACTTCAATGTTCGTCAAACGGACCGTGCCGTATTGTTCAATGTCACGATAAGCTTCCCACGGATCATTCGCGATCGTAATGGGTGATGAATGTGGCATATTTACTCCTCCTTTTTAGTGCTCCACCTCGTATCGTATGCTAAAATAACGTCGGAATCCAGCGGAAGAAAGGAAGTCTGAATAATGGGAAAAGCAAGAACTGATAAACTTGGTCAAATGAATGTGCTAAAATCAAGAATGCAGCTTCTCTGTCATACAATCGATTCACTCGATGAATCATCAGATATCGAAGATTTGGAACGACTGATCGTATCACTGGATCAATTGAAGGCGAAGGTCGTTCGATATGCGAAGGATATGAAAGAACAAGAAGAAACGAAAAAAGCGGTAGATTGAGACCGCTTTTTCATTTGCGTAAAGAGGAAGGATGAAATCAATGGCAACAAAAATCAAATTACAGACGGGTGAGGTCCGTTCGGTCACTTGTCTACGAATGGGAATCAACGGTGAAGGGATCGCAACGCTTGAGCGACAGATCGTCTTTATCCCAGGGTTACTTGTAGGGGAGACGGCACAAATCGAGATCACAGAAATCCATGCGAACTATGCGAATGCAAAAATCTTAAAGCGTGACGATCGTTCACCAGACCGTGTGACACCACTTTGCCCAGTCTATAGTGTCTGTGGTGGCTGTCAATTACAGCATATGAGTTACGATGGACAATTACGTTATAAGGAAGAGATGCTTCGCAATGCCTTCTTGAAATCAACGAAGTTGAATGTTGAGAAGGCTGATATCCGTCCGACGATTGGCTCGAAGGAGTGGGGATACCGCAACAAGTCACAATTCGTCGTCGGGAAACAAAACAATGAAATCGTCAGTGGTCTCTATTCTGCGAATTCCAATCGTCTTGTCGCAATCGACGATTGTGTCGTCCAAAATAAGGATACGCTTCGCGTCAACCAAGCTGTCACGAAATTACTCAATAACTATAAAGTGCCCGTTTACCATGCATCAAAACAAGACGGTGTCATGCGACATATCGTCGTTCGGACAGGAATCAAAACAGGCGAAATTCAAGTTGTGCTCGTTGCCTTTAAAGATGGCTTCCGTGATCTAGAAGGGCTGTCCCGCGATATCATGGATATTCCAGGTGTCGTCTCGGTCGCACTGAACATCAATGACAAGTTGACGTCACGTGTCTTCGGAGAAGAGACGGAAGTGTTGCGTGGTATGGAACGGATCGAAGAAGAGATGGGCGAGTTCACGTATCAATTGTCGCCACGCGCTTTCTTCCAGTTGAACCCAGAACAGGCAGAACGAATGTATGAAGAGATTGCCCGTGCTGCTGCTTTAACAGGCGAAGAACGTGTCGTTGATGCATACGCAGGTGTCGGTTCAATCGGACTCTGGATTGCTAAGGGTGCGAAAGAAGTCCGCGGGATGGAAATCATTGAAGAAGCAGTTGAAGATGCGAACGCGCACATGAAGCAATATGGCTTTGATCATGCGCATTACGTCGTCGGTAAGGCAGAAGCATGGATTCCACGTTGGGTGAAGGAAGGCTGGATTCCAGATGTCTTCATCGTCGATCCACCCCGTTCAGGTTGCGATACGCAGTTATTGAACGCAATGATTTCGTCTAAGGCGAAAAAAATCATCTATGTCTCGTGTAACCCGCAGACGCTTGCACGTGATTGCGATCACTTAATGAAAGCGGGATATAAGGTATCGTACATTCAACCGTATGATATGTTCCCACAAACGGCACACGTCGAAGCGATCGTCGTGCTCGAAAAGAAGAAAAAGAAAAAGTTCTAAGTATGAAACAAGCCCGTATGCACACTCGTTAAGAGGAGTGCATACGGGCTTTTTTTCTGCGACTGATCACTTACGTTTGTGAAACATAATCGAACGTGGCGTCACATTCGGAAAAACGTTCTTTCAATTGAGTGACGCGGTCAGCTGGGAGTGGACCACGTTCAATCAGCTGCTGGTTCACAGCGAGGTGTTCTGGTCGAGACGTTCCGATGATGGCCGTCGTAATGCCTGGTTCAAAAATTGTAAAACGAAGTGCGGTCTCAAGCCAGCTTGATTCTTCGAGTGGATAAGCGAGTTGTTGCGCCCGTTCCCAGTAGGGTTCAACATATTGTCCGACCGGACGATCCGTAAAGCGCCACGGTGCATTACCGATTGGACGTTTGGCGATGACCCCGTGATTCAAAAGTGTAGGCAAGACTTGATCGACGCGTTGGTCGAACAGATTGAAGGATGTCTGAAAACTATCGAAGCGTTTCGTTTCGATGGCATACTGCAAATCTTCCCGATCACCAGAATAAGCGATGACCCGGACTTTCCCAGCTTGTTTTGCTCGTTCCAGCGCCTCGATGACGTCACTTTGAGCAAGAATCTCTCGGCTGCAGGAATGTAAGTGTACGATATCAAGATAATCCGTTTGCATCGTCCGTAAGGCTTGATCGATGCCGCCACTGACCGCTTCAAAGGTCCAATCCTGTGCACCCGCTACATCATAGCCGACCTTCGTCGAGAGAATGATGTCGTGACGACGATTCTTTAGGAATTGCCCAACACGTTGCTCGGATAAGCCATAGCCGCGTGCTGTATCGATCAGATTAATACCAAGATCCCGTGCTTGTTCCAGTAAATAGACGGCTTCGCGATCCGTCATCTGTTCTGCACCAATATGACCGGCTCCAAAACCAAGCGGAGAAACAAGTAAATCGGATGTTCCAAAACGTCTTAACTCCATGAACGACAATTCCTTTCAGCTAGCTTGTAATTAAATCGATGATATTCGTTTTTGATATACGCGATAGATCAAATAACTGACGAGTGCGATGCCTGCAATCGACCATTGCATCATCGTCGAGGATTGCATGAATTGATGGACGGCGAGTACTTCGAGTAACATAGCTGGAATTTTTCCGAGCGTACTTGCAGATAGGAAAAGCAAGATGGAAACACCACTAGCCGCACTAACGATATTGACAATGCCAGACGGGACGAATGGTAATAGTCGCAATAAGATGATCGTCAAAAAGGCTTCGCGTCCTTGTTGTGCTTGTAGCTTTTGCTGCAGGCGAGCGAATCGATCCGGAAGTGGACGACGAAGGGCATATCGTAATCCTTTCCGGTAGAGCAGGAAGGCACACCCTGCACCGAAGACCTCACCGATGAACGAGAGCAGTGTGCCGTACCATAGTCCGAAGTAGACGAGGTTCGCAGCGGTGACGAACGTACTCGGTAAAACACCAAGAACGCTGACGACGATACCAATTAACAAACTAACGATCGGTGCAAACGAACCGAAGAGTTCAAAAGTCTGTACGACATGCTGTTCCATCATTCGAAACCATCCTCTTCATCCGGAAGAAGCGGTAACTCGATGTGGACGGTTGTGCCTTGTCCGAGAATGGAGTTGAACCGAATCGTCCCATCATGCCGATCAATGATGTGTTTTGTGATCGCAAGACCAAGACCAGTTCCGCCATCTTTGCGCGTCCGTGATTTATCGACACGGTAAAAGCGTTTCGTCAGTCGATCGAGATGTTCTTCCGGAATGCCTTCTCCTTCGTCTCGAATTAGACAATGCGTCCGGTCACCGATCGTTTCAGTCGACAAGAAAATCTGTTTGCCGGGTGGTGTGTACCGCAATGCATTATCGAGTAAATTACCAAAGACTTGCTCGAGACGGTCCGTATCGCCTAAGACGATTTGATCCGGGTCGAGATTCATGACGAATGTGACCCCTTTTGATTGAGCGATCGGTTCCATCCGGTAGATCACATCTTCAAGTACTTGACTGAAGACGAGTGGTTGTTTCGACATCGGGTAAGAATCGCGCTCGAGTTGAGCGAGATCGAGTAAGTCATTGACGAGACGTTGCAAACGTTCGGTTTCCCGTTCGATGATTTGATAGTACTGAGCACGTTTTTCTTCCTCGAGTGAATCGTCCTGCATCATCTCCGTATAACCACGGATATAAGAGAGTGGTGTACGGAGTTCGTGACTAACGTTTGCGAGGAACTCTTTACGTTGCTCATCGACCTCACCGAGTGATTCTGCCATCTTGTTCAACGTCTCTGCTAGTTCACCGATTTCATCATCTGACTGAATTGGAATCCGGTAATCAAAGTCACCTTGCGCATAGACGGTTGAGGCGCGCTTCATATCGATTAACGGGCGAATGATCGTATCAATGATCTGGCGTCCAAAGATGACAAGATTCAAGACGATCAGTCCGATCATAAAGAAGATCATCAGCCGGAGTGGACGGAACGGTTCACTGATTTGACCGAGTTCCAAATACAAGATCAGCGTACCGACGAGTCGATTGTTTTCAATGATTGGAAATCCGGTCATTAAAATGTCTGTTCCTTCAATCGGATGGGTCCGACTCGAGACAACAGTTTCCCCGTTTCGCAGTTGTTCAATATCTGCATTCGTCAAAAAACGAAGTCCGGCTGGATTTTTCTTCAGAAAATCAATGAAGAAGACTTTTGATTCTGTTAACTCATTCGTATAAGTCATTCCATCATAAAAAGCACCGGATAATCCTTCAGATTCATAGATGTTGATCAGCTTTTCGCCTCGGTTTAATAAGATATCTTCCTGCGTCTGAAGATAGAACCGGTCGTAGAGATAAAACGTCAACAGGACGAACAAAATGGCAGAAAAAACGCTTGTGAACCAAATCGTGATCCAAATCCGACGCCGGATCGTATAGCGCTTAATCATACTTCCTCGAATTTATAACCGATGCCCCAGACTGTTTGAATCGAGCCACCAGCTTCCCCGAGCTTTAAGCGAAGTGTTTTGATATGTGTATCGACTGTCCGCAAGTTACCGATATAATCTGCACCCCAGATTTGATCGAGTAACTGTTCGCGAGAAAAGACCTTATCATTGTTTTGGGCGAACAAATGCAACAAATCAAATTCCTTACGTGTCAGACTGACCGGTTTACCGTTAACGTGGACACTCCGACTTTCGGTATCAAGTTCGAGCATACCAAGCGTCAAAGTAGCCGATTGATCGACCGTGAATCGATGAGAACGACGAAGTGTCGCTTCGATCCGAGCGAGCAGCTCTCGTGGGCTGAATGGTTTTGTAATATAGTCGTCAGCTCCGATTTTTAGACCGTGGATCCGGTCGAGTTCGTCCGAACGTGCCGTCAGCATGATGATCGGAACGTTTGAGAATTCACGAATCCGCATACAGGCTGTCAAACCATCCATTTCCGGCATCATGACATCGAGTAGGACGAGGTGGAATGTATTTTGTTGAATGAGATGGATTGCTTCTTGTCCATTAGAAGCTGTCATCGTCGTGTAATGTTCTTTTTCGAGATTCGAGACGAGAAGGTCACGCATTTGTGCTTCATCATCTACTACGAGAATGTTAAACGATTCTGGCATAAGTCTTCGCTCCATTTCCTGTAGAAGAAAGAGTTTCTTCCATAAAGATAAGTTTTCTTATTTATCATACCATTTCAAACTTTAGAAACGCATGCGTGGACGCAAAAAAGCACGAGAGACAAGGCTCTCATGCTTCGAGTTGTTGGTGATCATATAGTGTTTCGAGCTCCCGACCATGAATGTACATGTGGAAACTAGACTTTGAGACTTCATACAGCGTGAATTGTGTCTCACCGGCATTCAATTGTTCAAGGAGCGCTGGGCGCAACTCATCAGCACAGAACGCGTATGGCAATTTTTCAGCTGCTTTTTGTGAACGGATGTTACTTTTGCGAATTTTCATGAAGACACTCTCGTATTCGAGCTCGAAGAACAGCTCAGAGAAGAAGGCTTCTTTCGCTAAATGATTGTATCCTTTACCATGATACGGTTTACCTAACCATGTACCGAGAAACCCATATTGTCCTTCGATATCGAGTAAACTAATCGTACCAATCGGTTGATCGAACTCATCTAGGATGGTACGTGATACGATTTCACCACGTTCTTCCTCTTCGATTGCCTGCTTTGTAGTAAACAGAAATTCATCAAAGTACCGTGTTTTTTGGCGGACGTACGGATATACGTCTTGATGCTGCATCAGTTCGAACAAATCAGCGCAGTCGCTCAGCTCCCGTTGCTTGAGCATACTTCCATTCCTCCTTTTTAGGACCGCAAGAATGATTGTCGAAAGCTACCTGTCTGACTCGTTTGAACCGCGCATGGTATGCCTTCTTCAGTTGTCGGATAAGATAATATTACCTTCTTTTTTTAAAATTGCAAGAAAATAATTTTTGTGAAAAAAGATACAAAAACAAGATGTTTTTCGGAAGCGCTCAAAACCCCCGAAAGGCGTTACAAACACCTTACGGGAGCGGGGTTAAGACAAGTTCAATTGAGCGTGTTCAAAAATGATTTTTCCGTCGATCATCGTCATGAGCGGCTTTGCTAAATAGTCGAGTGGGAAGTGACTCCAGAGGACGAGATCGGCATCTTTTCCGGTCTCGATCGATCCGACATGATCCTCTACACCAAGCGAACGGGCGGGATGAATCGTAATTGCCCGTAAGGCGATGTCGACCGGTAAACCTTCTCGTGCAGCGAGACCAGCACAGAGGTTCAAATACTGGACAGGGGTGTACGGATGATCGGTCGTAATCGAAATCTCAAGACCGTGTTCGTGTAGTATCCGGTAAGTTTCCCACGTTTTGTTCTTCAGTTCGATTTTAGACTTACGTGTAAATGTCGGTCCGACAGTCACTTTTTCAATCGGCAACTGCTCCATCTCTTTCGCGACGAGATGACCTTCCGTACAATGCTCGATACGTAAATCAAGATCGAACTCTTCCGCAAAACGAATGGCGGACAGGATATCATCTGCTCGGTGCGCATGTACACGTAGAGGCATTTTATGGTCAAGAACACGTTTGATCATTTGGTGAGCGAAGGTTTCAGAAACGTGTTGTGTCCGAACTTCAAGAAAAGCTTCGCGTAACATTCCCATGATGCCCATCCGTGTCAGTTCACCGGCGCGACCAGCACTATGGACGCGTTTAGGGTTTTCACCAAGCGCCACCTTCAGACCCGCGTACTTGCGAAGGATCATATCATCGATGAATCGACCATGTGTTTTGATGACACTTGTGACACCACCGATGATGTTCATGCTACCGGGCATGACTTGAACGGTCGTGATACCATGTTGAACAGCCTCCTTGAATCCTTCATCAAGCGGGTACACGCCATCAATGGCACGGAGATGTGGTGTCATCGCAAAGATCGTCTCATTGGCATCGTTTCCGACCGTTCCGGTTCCTTCGTCATATAATCCAAGGTGCGTGTGGGCATCGATGAAACCGGGCAATAAAAAGTGACCTTCAGCTTCAACGACTTGATCATTTTCTAAATGATCAAGCAGTTCACCCATTTCAATGATTTTCCCATCACGGATTCGGATGTCTCCGTAAAAACTGTCCGAAGTAATCGGATAGATATGTGCATTTCGAATTAAGATATCCAAGTATCGTCCACCCCTGTACTAGTTTGAATGCTCGATTGCTCGTAACGCATCCTTTAGTTCAGCATACCGAAACTTGTATCCGTTTTCGAGCGCTTTTTTTGGAACGACACGCGCTCCTTCGAGTACGATCGTACTCTTTTCACCCAGTGCGAGTTCTAACGCGAAGCGTGGAGCAGGGAGCCAGTGTGGACGGTGCAAGACTTTCCCAATCGTCTGACCAAAGCGACGCATCGTCTCTGGGTGAGGAGCAGTAATGTTCAGCGGCCCCTCGACTGTCGGGGTCTCAAGGGCGAAGATGAATAAATCGACTAAATCATCGATATGGACCCAAGACACCCATTGTTTTCCGTCACCCATCGTACCGCCACCAAACAAGACGTACGGTAAGCGCATTAATGGATAAGCACCGCCGGCTTTCGTCAAGACGACACCGATTCGTGGATGAACGAGTCGAATGCCAGCGTCAGCAATCGGACGGGCGAGATCTTCCCATGCGACACAGACATGACTCAAAAAGTCAGCAGTCGGGGGGAGTGGTTGGTCTTCTGAGAACGTCTGATGCCGATCTTGTCCGTAAATTCCGACTGCCGAAGCAGATAAGACGACGTTTGGTTTTTGATCGAGTGCTTCGACGATTCGTACCAGTTCTTTTGTCGTACTGACACGACTATCGAGAATGACGCGTTTTCGTTCATCCGTCCAACGACCATCATTGATTGAAGCGCCGGCGAGATGAATAAAAGCATCGACTCCTTCTAAATGTTGTTCCGGTTTTGCATCTTCTGTCATCCACTTGATATATGTGACGTGCGCATCATCCGCTTTCGGATGACGCGTTAAAATAAAAATATGATGTCCTTGCTCAAGTAAACGCTTCGTCAAGGCTTGACCAATCATTCCAGTTCCACCCGTGATTGCAATCTTCATATAATCCATCCTCCCTGAAATCCATCAAAATAAGGTTCTTACCATTTGTTCCCGTTCCTTAGTTTCAGTCAAACATAGACCTGCCTGTTCATGCTATCGTAGAACTATCGAATCAGGTTAGAGGAGGGAACGAAATGAAGATCAAGCGGATCTCGACCCAGAAAAAGAACAGCGAACGATTCAATATCTATGTCGAACGTGATGGTAAAGAAGAATATGCATTTGCCGTAGACGTCGATATCTTAATCAAATACAATCTACAGCGCGATAAAGAGCTCGATGACGACTTCGTTAAGGAAGTACTGACGGCTGAAGAACAGCAGAAAGCATATCGTCTCTCATTGAATCACTTATCGTATCGGATGCGGGCAACAAGTGAGGTCGTCACGTATCTGACGGAAAAAGAGACACCGGAACATGCGATCAAACATGCGATCGAGCGATTGACAGAGCAACGCTATCTCGATGATCACCAGTTCGCACTTGCGTATACAGCGACGAAAAAAGCAACTACACCACAAGGACCGGGAAAGATTCGCCGCGATCTTGAGGCGTTGAAGATACCGAAGACAGCAATCGATGAGGCAATCATGACGTTTACGGATGAAGAAGCATACAAAAAAATACTTAAGTTTTTACGACAAAAGCAAAAGGAATTGCAACGACGCTCCGTACGCGAATTGACGCAAAAGCTACAGATGACACTTATGCAACGCGGGTTTTCGACCGATTTGATCAAAGCGGGCATCGAAGAGGTATTCTTAGCTGAAGAAGGTGACGAAGAAGAACAAGCAGCACTCTATCAAGCACGCAAGTATTATCCGAAGTACCGGCAACTCGAACCGTTCGAACGCGAGCAAAAGGTAAAACAGGCACTTGTCCGAAAGGGATTTCCGTATGGACTAGCGGCTCAAGTTCTTGAACAAGTTAAAGAAGAAGAGACAGAATAACGAAAGCAAGACGAAAAATTGACAATTATCCGACAATTGTGTTATTCTACGCACAGACTAAGAAAAGGAGGAACCGTCCTATGAAAAAGCCAATTGGTTTCACACACATCCAACAGCTGAATACGACGGAGACTCTTGAGCACGTATAAGTAATTCATTTCATGTGCGAGCAAGGGGATTCGTCTCCCGAGCGCGCAGACGAACAAGAAAACAGTATGTCTATTTCAAGGCATACGGATTCTCGGACTGCATCCGGAAATCCGTATGCCTTTTTGCGTGCTCGGAAAAAACACTTCATTTCACAGTAAAGGGGGGACCCTCATGCGTTTATTTCGGCAATTGAGTTGGTTTCTAAAAGAACACAAATCATCTTACCTCGTAGCAGTCGTCTTACTGATCATCACGGGCTTCATCGATTTGACACCGCCGTGGTTGATCGGAAAAGTGATCGACGGTTTACGCTCAGGTTCGATGGATCGAACGACACTCTTACAGTATGTCGGTGGATTAACGGTCATTTCCATCATCTCCTTCATTTTGACGTATCAGTGGTTAGCTAAGTTATTCGGAACGGCATTTTTACTAGAGCGGACATTGCGGAGTAGGTTCTTTACGCACTTATTGAAATTGACACCAACGTTCTATCAAAAGAATCGGACAGGTGATTTGATGGCACTCGCAACAAACGACTTAAAAGCCGTTGAACGGACAGCTGGGTTTGGTGTCTTGACGCTCGTTGATTCGCTGAATATGACAGCCATCACACTTGTCGTTATGGGTGTCGCGATCGACTGGAAGTTGACGCTCGCTGCATTATTACCGATGCCACTTCTCGCCTATGCGATGAATAAGCTCGGGAGTCAAATTCATGGTCGTTTCATTACTGCCCAGGACTCGTTCGGAACGATGAACGATCAGGTCGTCGAGTCGATTTCTGGACTGCGTGTCATCCGTTCGTTTGTCCAAGAACCAGTTGATGTCAAACGGTTCGACGATGTGACGACGGATGTCTTTGAGAAAAACATGCACGTCGCAAAAATCGATGTCTTGTTTGAACCGATCATTAAACTACTCGTCGGATTCAGTTATTTGATCGGCTTGTCGTTCGGGACATATCTCGTCTTTACGAACGATATCACGCTTGGACAATTGGTCGCCTTTAACATCTATCTCGGAATGCTGATCTGGCCGATGTATGCATTTGGTGAATTGATCAACGTCATCCAGCGGGGAACAGCGAGTCTTGACCGCTTAGAAGCGACGATGCGTGTGAAACCGTTGATTGCCTCGACGCCGCGGGAGCACGTCGAGCGTCCGGAGCGGATTGAGATGACGAATTTGACATTTACGTACCCAGAAACGGCGCATCCGGTATTACAAGATTTGAACATGACGATCGATCAAGGAGCAACGATTGGAATCGTTGGACCAACCGGGTCCGGGAAAACGACGTTCTTGCGTCAATTCCTGCGTGAGTATCCGATTGGTCGAGACATGCTGACGGTCAACGGTGTGCCGTATGAAGATATCGCGCTTGAAACAGTGCGTGGATGGACAGGTTACGTATCACAAGAACATTTACTGTTCTCGAAATCCGTCCGGGACAATATCTTGTTCGGTGCAGGTGAAGCGACGGAAGAAGAATTACAGGAAGCGATTCGTCTCGCATCCTTTGAAAAAGACATCGAGACGCTCGAACAAGGACTTGAGACGATGGTCGGCGAACGAGGCGTCACATTATCAGGCGGACAAAAGCAACGTCTGTCGATCGCACGTGCAATGTTGAAAAAACCAGAATTGCTACTGCTGGATGATTCACTGTCGGCAGTAGATGCGAAAACGGAATCACATATTATCGATTCGATTCGCTCGAATCGTCATCAATCAACGACATTGATCGTTGCCCATCGCTTATCGGCAGTGGCGCATGCGGACGAAATCATCGTCTTACAAGACGGGGTGATTTCAGAACGAGGAACACACGATAGCCTGATGGCACAAAATGGCTGGTACGCTCAACAATTCGAGCGACAAAGTGAAGAGATGTAAGGAGGTGCCTCTACATGAATGAATTGGAATTATATCAACTCGATCCGGCACGTCGGAAGACGACGATCCGTTCGTTGATCCGCTATGCGATGCACGAAAAACAAGCGATCTTTTTAGGGCTGTTTCTACTCGTACTAGCAGTCGGAGCAGAACTGACGGGTCCCTATATCGCTAAAGTCATCATCGATGAACATATCGTAGCGATTGAAAAGGACTGGGTTGAAGTTAAAACGGATGGCGCGGTCACGTATGACGGTCGTCAATTCGCCAAAGCACAAGATGTCTCTAAAGATGAAATCGTTCGATCCGTCTCGATCGTTCAAACAGAAAACGGCTACTATTTCGTACCCAAACAAGTCGTTAGTGGTGGGGAACGGAACATCAGTGGAAATACGATGACCGTTACGCGTGGGAACGACGTATACACGTATAACGATATTCAAAAACTGACACAAGGACAGGTCTATGATTTTTATTCAAACGACTTAAAAGCGATCGGCTGGCTATCATTGATCTACGTCATCTTGTTACTAGTAGCAGCTGGATTGAACTGGGTACAGCAAATTTTACTCCAGCGGTCGGCCCATAAAATCATCAAACGGATGCGACTTGATGTCTTTACGCACCTGCAACGGTTACCGGTCCGTTATTTCGATCAGACGCCAATCGGGAAAATCGTCAGTCGGGTCACGAATGATACGGAGACGATTCGTGATCTCTATCTCGGTGTGCTCGCACGGGTCTTTTCAGGAATCATCACGATGGCAGGAATTCTTGTCGCGATGTTCTTCCTTGATTACCGACTAGGACTTGTCTCGCTGATCATCATTCCGATCGTCTATTTCTGGATTCAACTGTTCCAGAAACTTGCGACGAAAAATAACTTCAAGGTTCGTTCGCTCGTTGCTGACATGAATGGACAATTGAATGAAAACATTCAGACGATGCCGATCATTCAAGCCTATGCGCGCGAGAAGGAAGTCCTTGCCGAATTCGAAGAAAAAAATGAAGAGAACTATCAGACACGGGCAAAGTTGTTACGACTCGATGCCTTGATGTCACACAACTTATCCTACTTTTTGAAAAACCTGACGCTTGCCCTATTGATTTGGGTCGTCGGTGGAAAAAGCCTGACAAACGGATCGTTTTTATCGCTCGGTATTTTATATGCCTATATCGATTATGTGTCCCGTTTGTTCGAACCGGTCACTCAAATTATGAATCAGCTATCACCACTGCAACAAGCGCTCGTCTCAGCGGACCGGATGTTCCAGTTGCTCGACGAAAAAGGCGAGCCGGTCGAACAAGGTCGTGTTCCGCGCTTTAAAGGAGCAGTTTCCTTCAAAGACGTCGAATTCAGTTACGAGGCAGGTAATTCTGTATTGCGTGAAATTCAAATCGACGCAGCACCAGGCGCAACGATTGCTCTCGTTGGTCATACCGGCAGTGGGAAAAGCTCAATCATGAACTTGCTGATGCGGTTCTATGATCCGTCAAAAGGGCAATTGTTGATTGACGGACAAGACGTGACAAACTTACCGAAACAAGCAGTCCGTGAGCATATGGGGATCGTCTTACAGGATCCGTTCCTCTTCACGGGAACGATCCGGTCGAACATCACGCTCGGCAATCCTGATATAACGGAAGCTCGCGTTCGCCAGGCGATTGAAGCCGTCGGAGCCGATCGATTCATCGACCGTCTCCCGAATGGACTCGATGAACCGGTCATTGAAAAAGGTGCTACGTTATCCGCTGGGGAGCGCCAATTAATAAGCTTTGCTCGTGCGCTGGCATTCGATCCAGCAATCCTTGTTCTTGATGAAGCAACAGCAAGTGTCGACTCAGAAACCGAAGCAGTCATTCAAGAGGCTTTGCTGACGTTAACAAAAGGACGGACGACGTTCATCATTGCGCACCGCTTGTCGACGATCAAGGATGCGGACGAGATTCTTGTTCTTGATCATGGTCGGATCGTAGAGCGGGGACCACATGATGTGCTTCTTTCAGCGTCCGGTATTTATGCGAAAATGTACGCGTTGCAAAGCAAGCGTAATCTTGAATTGAAATCAAGCTAATCCATCCAGTTTCTCCTCCTTTTCGTTTATACTGAAAAACGAAGAGGGGGAATTTTTTTAATGGAGACACGGATGAGTCAATTATCAAAATATGAGCTTGAAATGCTGATCACGAAATTAAGTGAACAGAAACGAAAAGCTGAGCAACATGGTAACGTCAGCGAAGTAGAAGTCGTGACGCGAAAAATCGCCATTGCGAAAAGTTATTTAGTCGACCCGGAACGATTTGAACGGGGTGCCTATTACCGGATTGAAGGAGAAGAGGCACGATTTGAATTACACTTCGTCAATGGGGTCATGGGTTGGGGACATTTTGAAGGAACAGCTCAAGAAGTCGCGATTCCACTCGCACTATTTACAGGAGAGGGAGAACAGGCATGACAAATCGAGAACAAGCACTCCAGCAACTAGCCGAAGAGTTATTACAAGTAAACGACGTACTGACGCCCGACGAGGCATTAACATGGGTCGAAGTCCTATGGGAAGATTTCGAAGCGACACTCGCGCGTGCTGGTGAAAAATATCAAGGTGAAGCCGTTGCTGTTCATTTCGTCGAACAACAGATTAAACAGCACGGGGCGATGTTACACCGGTTTAACACGACGAATGAAAAGTTCAAGCATTTGATGACAGGTCGAAACGTCGAATGAAAAAAGCTCCGCACATCGGGATTACCGTTGCGCGGAGCTTTTTCTTTATAATGCAGGGATGAACAACTTTTTTTGCAAGGTCCGTTCGCTGAACACCCAGCCGGTGTACGAACTGACGATTTCCTTTGTCGCTGCGTCGATTCTGACGACGGCAACGAACGGATAGACTTCCTTCGTGAAGTAACGTAGGTTCGTAAAGCGGTATTCGACAATACCGTCCTTACGTGAGACCGTATACGTATGGATCTTCGAGAATTCAAGAAACGCTTGCAAGTCAGCATTTTGTTTAACGATTTCATATAAATCGTCCCCATGCGGTTCGTCCTTGATGCGGAAATTTCCACACTCAACGACATTTCCACTATTGATCTTAACGACAGAGTACTCGTCACGTAAACGTGCCGCGACATGCCACTCGTCCCATTTCATGCCTGGCGAGATGAAGAGCTTATGCGCCCCGCGATAATAACGGGCTGCAGTTGCTAAGGCATCATTCCGCAATTTAAACTGAACGGCGTAGTAGATAATGACGATAGCGATCAATATTGGGAAGATGACAATTGTTGCTTTCGTCAACAACCAAATCCCGAACGCAGCATAATACATCGTGAACAGATACGGATCAAATGTGTTAATGACACCCCAACCGATCCAGGATTGTTTGAATGGGTGTAAGGCTTGTGTTCCGTACGCGTTAAACAGATCGACGAAGACATGAAGGGCGACAGCAATCTGTGCCATCAGCCATAATGAAGTCGGAGGTATACCGAATAACGTACCGATAACAATTGATAGTAGCAAGGGCCAAGCAATCAAGGCAATCAAGCCATGCGACTTTCCGCGATGTTGGCGCAAGTAGGCGCTATTTCCTTTAAATTTGAAGACGGTGTCGAAGTCCGGTGCATGTGAGCCGACGAGCGCTGTCGTCGTCACGGCAGCAAACATCGTCGTGCTCGCTGCGACGTCAGGGTGTAGCGTTGAGATGGCGGCGAGACAAAGTCCCATGCCGATATGCGTCCCAGTATCCAATGCGAATTCGCTCCTTCTATAAAATCGTGATGGTAGATCCATCGAGGTTCTTTCGTGTAATTTTTAATTAATATATCGTATCTAAGAGAAAAGAGGTAACCTTTTGACTGTCGTTCAAGAATATTTCACAAACTTTAATAAAACACAATTTACCACAGAACTGATTGCTTGGTTCTTACGTGAACAGCGAGATTTGCCTTGGCGGAGAACAAAAAATCCGTATCATATTTGGATTAGTGAAATCATGCTTCAGCAAACACGCGTCGATACCGTGATTCCGTATTACGAGCGCTTCACGAAACGTTTTCCGACACCGCATGATTTAGCGCAAGCGGAACAAAGTGAGGTCCTGAAGCATTGGGAAGGCTTAGGGTACTATTCCCGTGTAAAGAATCTTCAAATCGCAGTTCAGGAAGTTGTTGAAAAATATGATGGAATTGTCCCGGATGAGAAAGAATTATTCAGTCAATTGAAGGGAGTCGGTCCGTACACGACAGGAGCGGTTCTGTCGATTGCTTATGGACAAGCGGAACCTGCAGTAGATGGGAACGTGATGCGCGTCCTTTCGCGTGTTCTTGGAATTTATGAGGATATCGCAGCTCCGAAGACGCGGAAGTTATTTGAAGCAGCAGTTTACCAATTGATTGATCCGGCTGATCCATCGAGTTTTAATCAAGGGCTGATGGAACTCGGGGCAATGGTCTGTACCCCAAAGTCACCGATGTGTGGACTTTGTCCTGTTCAAGACGTTTGTTTCGCATATGATCGAAACGCACAGGAAGAATTGCCTGTGAAGACGAAGAAAGGGAAGACGCAAATTATTCCTTATGATGCTCTTGTCTATGAAACAGATGGAAAAATCGCAATCGAACAACGAGCTGAGACAGGTTTACTCGCTGGCATGTGGCAATATCCACTACGGGAAGCGGAAGAAGATCGAAACGGAACGCTTGTTGGACACGTCCGGCATATCTTTTCGCACCGGATTTGGGAAATTGCTGTCTATCGCGTGACGGAACAGCCGGACCAGACAGTGCTAGTCGATCAGGAAACATATATGACGCATCCGATTTCTGTCGCGCAAATGAAGATTGATCGACTATTAAAGGGGGAGATCTAATGCATACTTTTCGTTTTGAGACACGTGTCGATACATCAAAAGAGCAAGCGTGGGAATTCTTAAGTGATGCCAAGGCATTGAGTCGATTGACCGTATTTCCGCAAGTGAAAACGTCGGGAGATACACGAACGCGAGCAGGAAATACAATTCGTCTGCGCGTCGGAGTTTCGCCACTGTTTGTCTCCTGGACGTCTTGGATTCCTTTCGTAGAAGAATATGTCTTCGTTGATGTTGGTACGAAAGTCCCGTATCCGTTTCGAGCGTGGTGCCACGTGCACCGGGTTGAAGAACGTGAATCTGGAGTCTATTTCGTGGATGAAGTGACCTATGCATCATTCCTTCCTGCCCTCTCCATTGAAGCGTTCATCTTAAAACCGATGTTCAAACAACGAAAAAATGCGATTTTGAATCACTTTCAAGGCTGAATTCCGTCATTTTTCTGAAAAAATACCCTTTCGTTTTTCATGCGTTCTGAAAATGGGTATAATAAGCACGAGAGTATAGCAGAATGGAAGAAAAACGCTTTAGAAAGGAGTAGCACATGAGTCGATTCCCAAAAGAAAGTAGCAAGATTGAGATTCAAAGTTTCAAACATAACGGGAGCTTACACAGAGTTTGGGAAGAAACGCTCGTGCTGAAATCGACGGAAGAAGAATTGATTGGGTTCAATGACCGCATCATGGTCAGCGAATCGGATGGTCGTCAGTGGCGAACGCGAGAGCCTGCAATCTGTTATTTTTCAACAGAACTCTGGTTCAATGTCATTTGTATGATTCGGGAGGACGGCATTTATTATTATTGCAACCTCGGATCGCCTTCTACGTTCGATGAGAAAGATCGAGCAGTCAAGTACATTGATTATGATTTAGATATCAAAGTATATCCGGACATGTCTTACATGATCCTCGATGAGGACGAATATGAGAAACATCGCCGTGAGATGAATTATCCAAAGGCGATTGATCGTATTTTGAAAGACAATGTCCAAATCCTGATTCAGTGGATTCGTAGTCGGAAGGGTCCGTTTAACCCGGCTTTCGTGGATATGTGGTATCGTGAATATGAAACAAGATATCGGAGATGATGGTTCGCCATCGTCTTTTTTTAATTGAAGGAAGTGAAACACGTGGCAACACAAGCAAAACGTAAGAAACAAGGCTCGATCCGCCGCTACATGGCGTTCGTCAAGCCGTATCAAAAACAGATTCTCCTGACGGTCTTCGTCGGGATCATCAAGTTCTCGATCCCGCTCGGACTTCCGTTGTTGTATAAGTACATCATCGATAACATCTTGACTGGGAATACGATGCCGATGGCGGAAAAAAGTAAGCAGTTGGCGTATTTGATTGGAGCAGGTGTCTTCATCTTCTTGATCGTCAAGCCACCGCTTGAATACGTCCGTCAATACCTCGCGCAATGGTCGGCGTCGAAGATTCTATTTGATGTTCGAAATCGATTGTTTGATCATGTTCAGAAATTATCACTTCGTTTTTATTCAAATACGAAAACCGGTGAAGTCATCTCGCGGATCATCAATGATGTCGAGCAGACGAAAGATTTCGTCGTCACGGGATTAATGAATCTGTGGCTTGATATGATCACGATTTTCATTGCGATTGCGATCATGTGGACGATTGATCCGAAATTGACGCTTGTCGCGATCATTCCGTTGCCGTTCTATGCACTTGCGGTCAAATTCTTTTACGGTCGCTTACGTGGCTTGACACGGGAACGCTCGGCAGCACTTGCGGAACTACAAGGTCATTTGACGGAACGCGTCAACGGAATGGCAGTCATTCGTAGTTTTGCACTCGAACCACATGAAAACAAAGCGTTCAAACATCAAAATGATGGCTTCTTAAAAGCGGCACTTCGCCAAACGAACTGGAATGCACGGACGTACGTCGTCGTCTCAACGATTACGGACTTCGCACCGATTCTGATTTTCGGGACAGCAGCCTTCTTCGTCTTGAACAATCAAGTGTCGCTCGGAACGATGGTCGCGTTCATTGGTTATATTGATCGTCTGTATGCACCGCTCGGTCGTCTCGTCAACTCTTCGACGACATTGACACAATCAATTGCTTCGATGGACCGAATGTTCGAGTTTTTAGATGAGCCGTATGATATCACGGAAAAACCGAATGCACGCGATCCAAAAGATGTTCGCGGAAATGTTCAGTTCGAAAACATCAGCTTTGCTTATGAAGAAGGCGGCGAGCTGGCGATTGATCGTTTGACGCTTGACGTCCAAGCAGGAGAGCGAATCGCTTTTGTCGGGATGTCAGGTGGCGGGAAATCAACGCTTGTCAGTTTGATTCCACGCTTCTATGATGTTTCTGCCGGACGGATCACGCTCGATGGTGTCGATATCCGTGACCTGAAGTTACGTGGTCTTCGTGATCAGATTGGGATGGTCATGCAGGAATCGATTCTCTTCAGTGAATCGGTTCAGATGAATATCAAGATGGGGAATCCAGAGGCGACGGATGAAGAAGTCATCGCGGCAGCTAAGGCAGCGAATGCCCACGAATTCATCGAACGATTGGCAAACGGCTATCATACGCCGGTCGGAGAACGCGGCGTCAAGTTGTCGGGGGGGCAAAAGCAACGTCTTGCGATTGCACGGGTCTTCTTGAAGAATCCACCGATTCTGATTTTGGATGAAGCAACGAGTGCGCTTGATTTAGAAAGCGAAGCGATGATTCAAGATTCGCTCGCTCGTCTTGCGAAAGGACGGACGACGTTCACTGTCGCACACCGATTATCGACGATCACTGATGCCGATAAAATCGTCGTCATTGAAAATGGTCAAATTACGGAAATGGGGACACATGAAGTCCTCATGCAAAAACGGGGCGCTTATTTTGAACTGTACGCGATTCAAAATTTGGAGCTTGTCGAATAACAAAAAAAGCAGCGAACCTCACACGAGGATCGCTGCTTTTTATTTGATTATAGTCGAGCAAAGGCACGATCGACTGCTGCAATCGTTTCTGTGATGTCGGCTTCTGTATGTTCTGTCGTCAAGAACCACGCTTCATATTTCGACGGTGCGAGGTTGATACCTTCTTCAAGCATTAATTTAAAGAAGCGACCAAACATTTCACTGTCCGCACGTTCTGCACCATCGTAGTCGATGACTGTTTCATCCGTGAAGTAGACAGTCATGGCACCTTTTAGACGGTTGATCGTAATCGTGACATCATGACGCTTCGCTGCTTCAAGCACACCTTGTTCGAGTAAAGCGCCAAGATGATCGAGTTGTTCATAGACGCCAGGCTGCTCAAGTAATTCAAGACAAGCGATCCCTGCAGCCATCGATGCCGGGTTACCCGCCATTGTTCCCGCTTGATAAGCAGGACCGAGTGGCGCGACATGTTCCATGATTTCTTTACGACCACCATAAGCACCAATCGGTAAACCACCGCCGATGATTTTACCAAGTGCTGTCATATCGGGACGGATGTCGAGTAACTCTTGTGCACTACCGTATGTGAAGCGGAATGCTGTGATGACTTCATCATAGATGACGAGTGCGCCGTGAGCATGTGTGATTTCGTTGACTGCAGCGAGGAAACCAGGTTGTGGTTCGACGATACCGAAGTTTCCGACGATTGGTTCAACGAGTACACAAGCGATTTGGTCGCCCCATTGTTCCATGATTTGACGGTACGACTCGATGTCATTGAAAGGTGTCGTAATGACTTCTTTTGCTGTCGCTTTCGTGACACCGGCTGAATCAGGAGAACCAAGTGTCGCTGGTCCACTGCCTGCTGCAATCAGCATCAGATCTGAATGACCGTGGTAGCAACCACTGAATTTAACAACAAGTTCCCGACCTGTATAAGCACGAGCGACACGAATCGTCGTCATGACGGCTTCTGTTCCTGAGTTCGTGAAACGAACCTTTTCAAGCGAGGGAATCGCCTTTTGTAGTTTATGTGCAAAGTCGATTTCTAGACGGTGGGGTGTTCCGTAGAGAAGACCATTTTGGGCAGCATGTGTGATCGCTTCCGTAATGTGGGGGTGACCGTGTCCCGTGATGATCGGACCATAAGCTGCTAAGTAATCGATATAGCGATTGCCATCGACATCATAAAAATAAGCACCTTCTCCGCGTTCCATGTAGACAGGTGCGCCGCCGCCGACGGCTTTGAATGAACGGGATGGGCTGTTAACGCCACCAACGATACACTCTTGTGCGATTTCATATAACGCCTCTGAAGTAGGACGTGTAGTGTGGGTAGACATGAGGATTCCTCCAATCGATGATTCGTGAAAAATATCACGATATGATTGTATCATGGACGTCAAATCCGGTGCAGAGCCGTTGACGGAATGGATAATTGTAGGTAGACTAATTATAAAGATTACAATCTGATAATCAATGAAAGATAGAAATGAGGGGATGGACGTGGCTAACGAAATGCTGGATGACGCCGTGAAGTCACTTCGGGAATCAGGCGTTCGAATGACACCACAACGTCACGCGATTTTGGAATATCTAACGACTGGACACACGCATCCGACAGCGGATGAGATTTATCGTGCTCTTGAACATCGATTTCCGAATATGAGTGTGGCGACTGTATATAATAACTTACGCGTTTTTCGAGAAAAGGGAATCGTTGAAGAAATGAATTACGGAGACGCTTCAAGTCGCTTCGATTTCGTTACGACGCGCCATTACCACATGATCTGTGAAAACTGCGGAAAGATCGTTGATTTCAACTATCCTGTGCTCGATGATGTCGAAACGGTTGCGGCTCACTTAACGGGCTTCAAAGTCGATCGTCACCGATTAGAAGTGTACGGTACTTGTCCGGACTGTCAATCGAATGTCCAATAAAAAAACGAGCTGCCTTAGCGGGGAGCTCGTTTATTGTGTTTATTATATTTTTCATCGAATTCTTTTCCTTCAAGAGACGGATCCATCGTGAGCGGTTCATCACAATGCATACATAAGTCGACACGTCCGAGTACTTTTGTTTCTTTTCCGCAGTTCGGACAAGTAACGACAGCTGCTTTTGTTGATGTAAGACCAATCAAGAAGTAGAGTGCCGTACTAGCGAGGACCATGACAAAGCCGAGAAGCATGAGTAAGACCATGATGATTTCGAATTGTTTAAGTAGTAGACCACCGTACATGACGAGCATACCACCGAATACAAGAAACATAGCAAGGTTTCGCGCACGGTTTATTTTATTTTTACGTTGTTTTTTCAAGTGAATTCCCCCTGTTGTCAGTCTAGCATAAGAAGTACGACTGTCTGAAGAAGGAAAGCTTGTTTTTTTGTCGAAAATGGTAACGACGAGTTCGTATAGAAGGGTGAGAAGTAAATGGAACAAGCAACACGAACGATTTATTCAGAATACGCGGCTTACCGTGAAACACAAGGGATTATTGCTGTAGAGAAGCGACAACCGCGGGATTCCTTGACGGATCAATTTGATACACTTCTTGTCGTCATTACGAGAGATCCGGAAGTCGAGTGGACGATCAAACATTATCGACTGAACACACTAAGGGTATCCTTACATCTTGTACACGAAGATGTATTATCGCGCTGGATTTTGTTGAATGCCAATCGACGTGCAATTCACTGGATTGCAGAAGGAACGATCGTTTTCGAGCGAAACGATTACTTAGTTGATTTAAAACGTCAACTATTGAACTTTCCAGATGAAGAGCGACATCTACAGATGACGATTTCGTTTGCTAAACTCTTGCGTCGTTTCCAAGATGGAAGAAACTTGTTCAGTCGCGGGCATCACTATGATGCCTATACACATGTCCATCATGCGTTGCATCATCTTGCGCGATTATCTGTTCTCGAAAAAGGAAAACATCCTGAGACAGTAGTTTGGGAACAGGCGAGACTGGATGATCCGGATGTCTATAAATTATATGAACAATTGTTGATGAGTGAAGAAACGTTAGATCAGCGTATTCACCTCGCTTTGATTGGGCTTGAACATCTACTACAGTCTAAAGTCTTATCGGGAGGTCGCTATTTATTCGAAATCATGCGGGAACGTACCGTGCCTTGGACGATGTACGAATTGATGGAAGAAGAGCGACTACAAGAAGTCAAGGTAGATTTGAGTAGCCTGATTGATTTCTTCATGCGAAAAGGTTTGATCCGGATTTCGTATCAAACGACTAAAGGAGCAGGCGTCGAACTCGTGACATATGAGCCGGTCTTATGACGATCGGCTTCATTTTATGTATTTGATTGTTTTGCTATATATAGAAGGAAAAAGAATTTTAAAGTTTTTTTAGTAAAACTATTGACGGTATTATATCGAGATAGTATATTAATACATGTCGACAGGGCAACACGCGCTGGACGGCGACGAGAAAGAAAAAAGATTTCAAAAAGGGATTGACGCTTAAGTTATTCCGTGATATCTTATTAAAGTCGCTGAAAACGACACGACGAACTTTGAAAACTGAACGATGAGGCAAAAAACGTATTCTACGGAATACAAAC